>JBDHXE010000057.1:0-12932 GCA_039810525.1 Chlorobiota bacterium
ATAAATTGTCCAATTTCAGCAATTTTATTCAAATTATTGAAAAAATCATAATCAAAGCTAAACTCTAAATCTTCATTAATTATCAATCTTTTATAATTCCCAAAACCATCATATAATAACTTATATTTATTCTTATTATCTTCGTAACTTACAAGTTGCCCCCAAATATCATATCCATACATCCTATCTCTTTCATTATTCCGATAAAATGCAATAATATTAGATTTATTATCTAACTCATAATACAGAACCGAATTGTTAATGCTATATTGATATACCCTTTTATATTTGTCATCAGTTTTAATTTTTATCACTTTATTTTCAGGTGAAATATAATTAGATATGATACCATTATCCGAATAACTATATCTATATTTCTGATTTATCGCATTAGTAAATTCAATAATTTGATTCAACGAATCCCATTGGATTTTTTTTACTAAAAGCCCATATTTATACAATCCAATTATTCTATATAAACTATCATATTTGATCTGAATAGATTTACCAAAATCATCAATAATTCTATTCATTCTTTTCTCAAAATCATAATCATATTTATAATGCCAATCAGAATTTGATTTATAAATAGAATCTACTAAATTATTATCGGTATATCTTACAGATAATGTATCTCGATCATTAATAATATTTTTAATCAAATTACAATTATCGCTGTATTGATATTCTACTTTATTTCCATTAGGATAAATTACTTTAATTAGATTATTGTTTTTATCATAAATATAATTAATATCACCAAATTCTGGAATTGTAATATGACTCAGAAGATTATTATTATCATAAAACAAAGAAATTGATTTACCGCTTTGGAATTTAATACTAATTAATTGCTTCTCTATATTATAAAACAAATTTACCTTATTATTATTCCTATCCTCTATAGAAGTAATATAATGATATATAGGAATATCAAAATTATATTTAATATAATCATTATCTTTAAAATAATTATCTCTATAATTGATTATTGAATATGCTGTTTCATTTTTACTTAATTTATAGGTAGGATTATAGGAAGTATTTATAGAATCGTTAATATAAAACAAATTACTTCTATCATCGCTCTCTATTAATATTATATTATCGTTGAAATTATTTTCAACATATCTAATATTATATGAAAATTGCCACCCATTACCATACCTTCCTCTAAATGAACTACCTGAATTATATGTAAATTCGATAATTATTGGTATTCCAATATCATATAAAAAATAATCAAGTCTTTTGTAAATTAAATTTCCCATTATCATATTTACAAATAAATCTTGATTATAATTTAAATTAATTTTTGAATACTCTTGGGTATGGTTGATGCCACGAGTTAGTAAAGCAGGGTTATAATCTTCTATCCCTTCATCTCCTAAGTAATTAACAAACTCATCTGAATATAATTGTTCAAATGCCAGCAATGAAAGCAATATGATTAATATTTTTTTAAATTTAATCTGCAACTTAAATTATCTTATAAATTAGAATACTACAAAAATTAAATATTATTTATTTCAAATCCATATTATTTTTTAAAACTTACCTTAACAAAAGAAAAATCATCATCTAAGAACTTTTTCCCGGAAATTTTCAAATTATCTTCATAAAACTTGCACAAAGAAAAATTATGATTTTGTCTCTCTTTTGTCAATCTAACTATAAAGTCTTCATAAGTCCACACTCTCTGCTCTATATCGATAATCTCATAGATACCATCAGAAAATATATATAATATATCTTTAGGATTAATATTTATTACATCAGAAGTATAATTAATATCAGGTACAGCACCGATAAAAATATTTTGAGATTCTAAATATAATAGATCATCATCTCTCAATAGTAACATTGGTGGATGTCCAGCTGCAGAATAAGTTAAAGTGTTATTTATAGTATTGTAAACACAGTAAAAAATAGTAAAATACAATCCACCATAGTGATTCATTTGAAATATACTATTCAAAGCATTCATCACTTCGTCTGGTTTTCTAAAATCCACATTCAATAAAGCCGAATTTTGTAAAATATTCAGAACTTGTACCGAATGAAGAGCAGCACCTACTCCATGCCCACTTACATCAATTAAATACATAGCAAAGTTTTCATCATCGATATAATGATAACCAAATGAATCACCACCTAACTCTTCGGAAGATTTATAAAACCATTCGGTCTCCACATTACTATCCTTCAATTCACTTGGAAATAATGATATTACATATTTAGAAGCTAAATTTAATTCCCCTTTGATTATTGCAAGTAGATTTTCATTTTCGACATTTGAATGATACAACTCATTGTTAGTCAATTCTAATTGCCTATTTATTTCTGATAATTGTCTATTATATTTTTTTTTCTGATAATAACTATAGTATATAGCTAATGTAATTACAATAATTAAAGCTATAATCAATATCATAATATATATCAATCTCATCAAAGAATCATATTCAGCATTTCTAGCAATTAATTCTTTTTCAAGTATCTTATTATTTTGAACTAATTGATTATTAATTAATTGAATTTCATTTTTCCTATTTTTTAAACTTGCGATTTCTTGCAAGTATTCATCAATTTTATTTTTATTAAGCCCTAATTTATCAGCTCTACGTATCAAATTTTGCAAAGAATCAATTTGGTTGTCAATTTTTTTCATTTCGTTATCATTACTGTTTCTTTGAATATTGTTTTGCTTACCAATATCATCAACAGCTTCTATCAAAGTCTTTACCTTTGGCATTTTATCAAATACATTTTCCGCATCTTTAAATTTATAAACCTTTATTAAGCTATCTATTACTTCATAATCATTTTTTTTGGGGGTTGCTTTGATATTATGAGATAAACTATCGCTTTTTAAACTTTTGGTTTGTAGATTTTTTATAATATTTCGTAAGCTATCATTAGAACTATCAGAAGAAGCTATATCTTGAAGGAATGGCTCAATTGATTTTAATTCAATATAATACTCTTCGGGTCTTTTGCCCGGGATATAATTTAAATAAACATATTCGGTATTTATATTTTTACCATAGATTATTGATATTTTCTCATCTGATAATATTTTTTCTTTCTGACCTAATTGATTAAATATTATTATTCTCGTCTTACTCATTTCTTGAGCATAAATTATTATAGAAGTAAGCAAAAACAAGGTTATAAAAATAAATCTCATATTAATTTACTATTTACATAAAATTTGAGGTAAAATATCAATTTTATCTATTAATTTCATCTTTTCGTCGAAAGCTTCAAGATGATTTGTATAGCATTTAGATTGCAATCTGTAATACTTAATTTTCCTATACGGATCTATAAATATGTTCTCGTTTAATATACCATTATATAATTTAGATATTTCAATTTTAATTCTATCAAATTCAATCTTATCGGTAGTAGAAATGAACTGAATCACAAAACATTGGCATTGACTCCCAGTAACTCTATTTTGCTCTTCAATCATTTGATTAAATTCTTCTCTTTCCTTTGCTAATTTTAACTCTTTTTCTTTTCTTATTTTCTCTAAGCTATCTAATGTTCTTATTTCTTGTTGCAACTGAATCTTATTTACTTTATTTATTGCCTCCAAACTATCTTTAATAGATTGCTCTAAAGCCTTTTTAGATTCTATAATTTTTACACTATCTTTTTTATAGTCTTGATTCTGAAACTCCTCATTTCTTGTCATAGAGTTTTCATTTAAGTTGTTTGTTGCATTTATATTATTATTCAACAAGATATTTACTGAAAAATCAAATGAATATTTTTTCCAGTTTAAGTTGTCTACTATATTATTCAATTGATAGTTAAAACTTAATTGTGGTCTCAATATTAAACTATTATCAGCTTTAATACTGATATCATAAGACAAATTAATTTTTGGTATTAAATTTATAGAAGCCAAATCTGGAATTTTCCCATTAAACTCATTTCGAATAGATTTACCACTATTATTGCCATTTGAATCTAAGAAATAAATCTTCTTATTAGGTGCGCTTACACTTTCATATTGATTAAATTTACTATTAATAGGCAATGCAGACTCAATACTCAAACCTAAAAGTAGATTATCAAAATAATAATTAATACCTACTTCAAATGCAATATTAGTAATACTAAAATTTAGAAAGTGATTAAAACTGCCTAATACAGGTTCATTATTTACTGCAAATAATTGATTTTCAATTTGAGTAAATTCTCCACTATAATTATTTAAGGCTAAATTAGAAAAGATACCTATATTATCGAAATGATATTCAATTATTCCTTTAATACTATAAGCTACTCCATAAGTATCATTAAATGTAGGGCAACAATTAGGTACACCCGGCAAACGACTAAATGATGCTGGATAAGTATTATAGCCGATATTAGCACCCATACCATAATTAAAATAATTGCTGTCCAACGCCAACAAATCTAAACACATAATCATTAAAAGTAAGTATAGTATAATCTTTTTCATAAAAACTATCGAGATATTAAAATTTTATGAAATGAACTCGATCCATTACCTTCAGCTACGATGTAATAATCACCAATTGATATATTGTATATATTGCACTGTAAATTGTTTAACCCTTTATTTACATTACCTCTATAGATTTCCCTTAATTTATTACCAAGAAGATCTGTAAGATAAATAGAGATATTTTGATTTTCATTTGATGATAATGATAGTGAAAAATTATTTAAAATAGGGTTAGGGCTTATCTTTTCAATTTCAAGTAATGGTTCAGATGTGATGAGTCTTGGTCCACCTTCGTAACAAATCCCAAGCATTTTAAAATTACCTGGTATAATCTTCGCTTCATTATAAATTTCACCATTTATTTTAAGATTATTTAATTCAATTGATGTATTATCTTTATCACCTAACATAGCAATCATTGAATTAGCCCATACAATGTCATCGGCAATATAATTTGTATCTATACTTATACTAAGATATCTTTTATTATTAATTACAACACCTTTATCTAAGGATTTAGGATAAAGTAGAGAAGAATTAAAAACTAAATCCGCAGTAATCGATTTGACGCCTAATTGATAAAATTTATCATTTTTCAACAATCTAATTTTAAGAGTAACTTCATCGCCCGAATAAGCGGTAATAGTATCAATTTTAAATACTAATTTATCTGATAAATTAACAAAATGATATGCATCAGATAACTCCGAAGAGCAATCATACTCATTAGTTACTTTTACTTGATAATTGCCCTCTAAAACTGGAATTAATTCTTTGTTAGTGCCATTAGATATTATGTTACTATCTAAATACCACTGATTCCCAGTTTCAGAGCTTGAAATTAACTTGTTTGACTCAAATGTTATAATTGGCTTATCAGGGCTTGGATTAATCACAGTATTAATTTCAGCTATATCACTACAATCAGATATACCAGATACTTTTACTCTAATATTTCCATTGCCTACTTTGTTCCATTTCACACTAACTTTTTCTTCATTATCATTTCCTATAATTTTACCATTACTTACTTCCCATTTAATGGTAAAATCTTTCGAAGAAGTAATTGAATATTGATATTCGTGATTATTACAAACATTCAATTCGCCTAAAATAATAGGTTCTGGTTTATCTACAATTGTAATATCTTCAAAATTATCTACTCCAATTAATTCTGGAGAAGATGATATAATTCTAAAACGATAACCACTACCATTTACCAAGTTTTTTGGTATTTTAGCAATAATTGTAGTTGCATTACTCGAGCTAATTTCACCACAAATTATACTATTATCATCAAAAATACCGTTAGGATTGGATAACTGAACATAAAATTTATTATCACTTTCAAAAGAAATATTTTTATTGACTTCAAAAGTAATTTCAAATTCAGACCCTGTGCACATTATATTATTTATATGACTATTTATTCTAATAGTAGCAAATTGTCTAATATTGCTTTTATAAATTCCTCCACTTGATTGGAAAGCATAAACCATTGAATCTTGTGAAGTCAAATTATAGATATCTAGAGATTCTAAACCATCATTTAAATAATTCCAATGCAAACCATAATCATAAGTAAAAGCAGTTCCAGCACTTGTTGCCGCTATCGATACATTCCCCAAAGTAAGTATATTATAAATTGTAGATTCCAGAAGTCCTTTCGATGATTTCACCCAATTGATACCACCATCTATAGAAAAATAAATATTTTTATTCGTATTAATTAATAATGAATTATTTTTTTGCTTTGTAATAGACCTAACAACATCATTATTAATAAATTGATTATTAATAATTGTCCAATTATTACCTTCATCTACAGAGCTCATCAAACCTAAATTAGAACCTACCAATATATTATCATCATTTATTAAGAAAGAAAGAGCTATTGCTTCATTTGGTAGTTTCTTTGATGACCAAGTATTACCCAAATCACTAGAAATAAATAAATACCCAGAATTAAAATTTCCTAAACAATACATTTTGCCGTTTATAATATTTATATCCAAAATTACATACTCAAGCAAAGCTAATTCTGACCAATCTTTGCCATTGTTAGACTGATAAATTCCTCTATTAGTAGCAATATAATATTTATCATTGAATTTAATTAATTTATTAATTCTAGCATAATCGCTTGATTGTGTCTCCACAATGATAGGAGAGCTTTCGGAACTAATCCATTTGTTTGATTGCTTATCTTTATAAAATATTCCATTATTTATAGAAGAAACTACTTCAATATTAATATCATTTAGATATGCATTACACAAAATACCATCTAAACCTTTATTCAAATACATATTATTAGTATTAAGATAATTAATTGCTATGATCCCATCATTTAAAGTTCCAAGATAAATCAAACTATCGCTAATTGCCACAGTAGGTGCTAATAATTGTCTTTTGTTGTCATTAAATGATTTAATAACCTGCCAATTACTACCATTATCAGAGGAAATATTTACATCATAGCTAAATTTACCATCTTTAACTCTCATTGATAAAATTACTATATGATTATTATAATTAGACATTGATAATATTTGTTTATCTTTAAACTCAGATTCTTTATATGACGTAAAATTATCTGAATCAGAGTCTTTCTGGTAAATCATTAATGTAGAATTTGGAGAACTTGGTATAAATACACTTACAAATACTTCATCATTAAATAGATAAACTCCATACACAGTTATATTCTGAAATACGATAGATGACCATGACTTGCCAAAATCATCAGATATGAAAAGTCCTTGATTAGTAGCTAAATATATTTTAGAGTTAAATAATATCACATCATAAAACACCAAAGAATTAAGTCCGCTATTAATATTCCTCCAATGCTCGCCATAATCTTGAGATAAATATACTAAGCTATCACTTAGAAAAAATACATTATTATCATAAGATTTAATTTTTTTGATATAAATATCCTGATCTGTATCATTCTTGCTTGTATGTATTTTATTCCATGTAGTATTGTCAATGGATTTGAATATTCCATTTTTATTAATAGCTGTGTAATAATAACTATTTATAGGATCATAACTATAAGCAGTAGTTAAACGCAACAAATCATTACTTTTATCTAATTTATTCCAAGAATCATTATGAAAATCAAAATTATAGATACCAGAATTCAAACACAATGTATTTAATTTCCCTTCTTGAAAATCAATTTGTGATATAGTACCGCCATTAGGGCTCGATACTCTGTTCCATTCCGAAAACAATGGATTATTTATCAAAATACAAAACAGTGCTATTATATTGATTTTAGCTAGCATTATTATATATATAATTTATTTGAAATCATTTTTCTTGACGATATTAATATAATAATAATATATATTTAATCACTTTTTATCATCACTTTTTATTACGCAGTTAACTAAAAAATTATTATATTATTCTAACTACTCTTTACAAAATTAATTTTTTCTTTTTAAACCGTTAATGATAAATGAAAATACTAATAATTATAGCAGATGATACTCAAAATCAAGCAATTCAACAAATATTTAAAGAAAATATTTGGGATATTATAGCAATTAACAATTATATTAATGCCGACCAATTAACAAAAGTATTCCAACCAGATATTATTATTCTCGACTACCAAATATCAAATTATATATTTTATGATTTTATAAATTCATTAAATAAATTAAAAATAAATATCTCTAATATATATATTCTACTAAACGAATACGAAAAAGTAAGCGATATCTCTCCAGATCAATTTAATAATCAGAAATTCTATTTTTTCTCAAAACCTTTAGAACTTATTCAATTAAAGAAATCTATTGACATAATTATAAATAATAATGCAATCAATTATTATAATTATGAGTATGAAAAAATTTTTAAAATGATTTGGCAACACTCAAATGATGCAATATTTTTCGTAGATTATCAAAGTTGCAAATATATATATGCTAATAATGCTGCTTTGAGAATGACTGGTTTATCTCTCGAGCAAATTAGAGAAAAACATACGTATGATATTTCACCAGATGGATTAAATGCTAAATCAAAATATGATAAAGTGATAGAGACAATAGAAGTTGGAGAAGTAACCTATATTCGTCCTGATGGCACACAAACTACGACTCTTCTATCTGTGATACCTATTCAAAATAATTTTGTAGTAGGGATAGCAAAAGATATCACAGAAAGAAAAAATTATGAAACCAAAATCAAAGAATCTGAAAAAACATTTAAAAAATTAATCAACGATATAACTGATTTAATATATATTCAAAATTATGATGGTGAAATACTAGAAGTCAACCAAGCTGTGATTGATATTTATGGTTATCATAAAGAAGAAATCATTAATAAGGATTTTAGATTTTTAGCTGCAGAAGAATTTAATGACTTCGAAGAAATATCCAAAAAAATATCACTAGTGAAGCAAGGCAAAAGCTCAAGCTTTGAATTCTTTGCAAAAAAGAAAAATGGAAGTATTTTTTTAAAAGAGGTGCTTATTAGTCCCGGTAACTATTTTAACGAAAATATTATTATTGCTGTATCTAGAGATATTACTGAGAAAAAATCAACTGAAAATTTATTAAAACAAACACTGGCAAGAAATACAGCTATTATTAACGCTATCCCCGACATCATTATTATTATAGATGGGAACTATAAAATAATTGACTTTAGTGTTAATGATAATTCTAAACTACTTATGACACCCAACAAATTTCTTAATAAAAATATTTATGAAGTATTTCCACAAGAATTGATAGATATTACTAAAAGAAATATTGACAAAGTGTTATCTACCAACTCTCAATCCAAAGAGGAATATAGCTTATATATTAACAAAGAGTTAAATTATTTTGAAGCTCGATATATTAAATCTAGTGAAAACGAAGTACTTGCGATTATCAGAGATATTACAGAGCAACGACATCTTGAAAGTACCTTGAATGATCAGCGTTACCTTATATCATCTATTGTAGATAATGCTCCTTTTGAAGTATGGGCTAGAGATATTAATTTAATCTGTATTCTAGAAAATAAAAAATTAAAAGAACACTGGGGTTCAATTTTAGGCAAAACTCCACAATTGACCAATATAAAAGATGAAGAGATGGCAATCTGGATGGGAAATAACGAAAGAGCGTTAAATGGTGAGATTGTTGATACCGAAGTATATTATGATATTAATGGGCAGATGATTGCTTATAGGAATATTATAGCTCCAATATATGACGATAAGAACCAAATTAAGGGAATTGTAGGGTACAATATTGATATTTCTAAAAGCAAAGAAGTTGAAAAAGAATTAATAAAACAAAAGGAGAAAGCGACAGAAAGCGATAAGTTAAAAACTGCTTTTCTAAGAAATATTACACATGAAGTTAGAACTCCTCTTAATAGTATTATTGGTTTTTCTAACCTATTAAATCAAGATGATTTAACTGATAATGACATAAAAAGCTATACTGAAATAATTAAACAAAGTGGCAACAAATTAATAGATATAATTAATAATATAATCGATATATCAAAAATTCAAACTAAACAAATTATACTCGAAGAAAAAGTATTCTCTCTCAATACATTAATAGAAGAACTATACAGCTTTTATATCAACAAAGCTAATGAAAAAGAAATAGAATTCCGTTATAATAATAATTTATCAGATGAGCATTCTCTAATATATGGTGATGAATTAAGAATCTCTCAAATTTTAAATAACTTATTAGATAATGCATTCAAATTTACTACTAATGGTGAAATTAGCTTCGGTTATAATTTGAGAGAACACTTTATTGAATTTTTTGTAATAGATACAGGTATAGGTATAAGTACAGAAAAGCAAATAAATATATTTGATAGATTTCTCCAACTTGATGATTCAATATCAAGGCAATTTGAAGGTATAGGATTAGGTCTATCAATATGTAAAGATTTGGTGGAACTAATGGGTGGAAGTATTTGGGTTAAATCAACTCAATATGAAGGTTCTAAATTTTATTTTACAATACCATATAAGCCATTTATTGAAAGCAACAATTTAAACGATACTAATATACATACAGTTTTAATCGTCGAAAATGAACCATTAAGCTACAAATATCTTAAAACCCTATTGGACAGAAAAAATGTTAAAATTATCCATGCTGAAAAAGCACAAGATGTATTGTTTTATACCCTTAATTATCCAAATATCGACTTAATATTCATTGATTATAAACTAACAAGAGTAGACAAAATGGATATTATCAAAGAAGTAAAAAAACAAATACCAAATATCAAAATTATAGTACAATCTAGCAATAAGCTTTATAATAACAATATTAATATTTTAGCAGAATTAGGATGCGATGAATATATAACAAAACCTATAGATTTGGAACTATTAGATGATATACTTAGCAAATATCTGTAGAGAAAGATGATCTGCTAAAATCAATTATTTCATATAACATAATAAATAAAAAAGAAGTATTTTTACAATACTTCTTTTTCTAAGCGGAGCCGACGAGACTCGAACTCGCGGCCTCCTGCGTGACAGGCAGGCGCTCTAACCAACTGAGCTACGGCTCCAATATTTTTGTGGACTCAAGGAGGATCGAACTCCTGACCTCATGAATGCCATTCATGCGCTCTCCCAGCTGAGCTATGAGCCCGTCAGTAATTAAGAGATAATCAACCTCAAATCGTTTACAAAAGTAATACTTTTTTTTCAGATTCGCAAGAGAAAAATTACTCAATTACTAAAAATTTTAATATTTCTTTGTTTTTTCCTGAAAATATACCTACAAAATACGCACCCACTGAAAGATTAGACACATTAAAATTAATTTTACTGATATTTTCGTTCAATTCATTAACAGATTTGCTCTCAATAATACCTCCATAAGAATCAAATAGAACTAAATATGTTTTTTTATTTACATTAAACAAATTGACATTAATATTTGCCTGAGTATTATTATGAACAATAGTAGGGTACACAAAAGACTTGCTTTCCTTGACAAATATAGAAGGCAATTTGCTCATATCAATATTATTATTTAATTTATCAACTAATGGGTTTATAGAAATTGTAGTATTCTCATAATAGGGGTATCGTCTTGTTGTATAATTTGAATTTGCAACTATATAAGCATTAGCTATACTCTTATTAAATTTATCAATACTTATATCGCAAAAATACTGATTGTTGGTCATTCCTTGCCTAAGTGCATATTCCTCAAAATTACCTCTATTATTAAATTGAACAAATAAAGTACTATAAGTAACAGGAGAGCAATATGCAATATTTACCACTACTCTAATAAAATTTTGAGATTGATAATAATTAATAGGAGATATTACAATACCATAATTTATCATCGCGTTATATATATTAGGTAAACCATACCCCTTGTCATTATTTGGAGTATTTTTATTATCTGAGCTACTAATCAATATTTTTTTAATTCCTTCAGGAGTTAATTCCGGAAATGTAGATAGCACCAATCCAGTAGCTCCAGCTAATAGAGGAGTAGATAGTGAAGTCCCTTTGGCTACAGTATAATTTAAAGAATCGTAAGGATTAGCGCACACAGTTCTATTCCCAAAAGCTACAAATTCTGGTTTAATTAATCCTTTAAAATTAGGTCCCCTCGAACTAAAATCCGATACACTAATCAAATTACTATCAACAGAGCCTACTGATAAGACTAAATTTGCATCTGCTGGCGTATTTAAAGTTCCTATACCTTTTCCATTGTTGCCAACAGCATTAAAAAAAACTATTCCTTTTTGAACAGCTAAATTTACATATTTACTCGATAAAGTTGTATTACCATCTAAATCATCATAAATATAACTATAAAAGGAAGAATCATAGTTCCTATATCCTAAAGAAGCACTTATGATATCTACACCTATCGAATCCATCCACTCAATTGCTTTGGCGAAATTATCTTCTTCTATCGAGGTTTCGCTAGCTAAATTTTCTGTCTTAGCTAATACCACCTTTATATCAGGAGCTACCCCCAACAATTTGCCCTTGTCATTACCACTTACTACCGACAAAACTAAAGTACCATGGCTATCCTGTCCAGCTACATCGTTAGAATCATTCGAAGTATCGTAATCTTTTTGAATAAAATCATATTCAGCAACAACATTAGTTTTTATTAATGATTTATGCTTTTTCCATCGAAATCCTGAATCAAGAAATCCCAATAAGGCATTCTCACCATAAATAGAAAGTTTATGCACAAGATCGACATTCATTGATGAGACTTGGAGATAAGACCCTCCATAATTTAATGAATCATCTACATCATCATCATTAATAATATCATTAGTCATATAATTATTATCTTGAATTATATTATTTGATTCTAAAATAGTAGAAGTTTCAAATTTTGATTTAGCTGGATTAATCTTTTGAACAAATGGATACTTAGATATTATATTAATA
>JBDHXE010000058.1:0-12897 GCA_039810525.1 Chlorobiota bacterium
TAATTTATTGCATGCTGGTTTGTTTAAAGAGAAGGGATTATTCCCGCCTGAAAAGATTGCTATCAATAATGATATTTATAAGTTTATTTTCAGATATTTAGAAAAACGTGGTGTAAATTATAAATTTAATATTAAATATTTGTAGATTATGAAAACTGTTTCTGTTCATACTTTGGGTTGCAAAGTAAATTATGCTGAAACTGCACAGTTAGTTGATAAGTTTAAAGAATTAGGGTACGAAATAAAAGAATTTGGTGAGAAGAGCGATATTATTCTTATCAATACTTGTTCGGTAACTAATAATGCAGATGTGGAAGCTCGTAAGATTATTAGGAGAGCTAAGAGGAATTCCCCTGACTCCTTTCTTGGTATTTTAGGTTGTTATGCTCAATTAAAACCAGAAGAAATATCTAAAATAGAAGGCGTAGATGGAGTGTTTGGACAAAGAGAAAAGTTTATTATACCTTCGCTAATTCATAATTATATAAATGGTGATAAGACGCAAATCAATGTATCTTGCATTGAGGATTTGCCTTTTGAGCCTGCTGTAACTACAGATAGCGAATCGAGAACGCGCGCTTTTCTTAAACTTCAAGATGGATGTAATTATTTTTGCTCATTTTGTACTATACCACACGCTCGTGGCAGAAGTAGAAGTATTGATATATCAGTGATACCCAATCAATTGAAAAAAGTAATTACTTCTGGATACAAAGAGGTAGTAATCTCAGGAATAAATTTAGGTGATTATAAATCAAAAAATGGCGAGAATTTTGTTGATCTGATTAAATTAATCTCTAATACGGAATATGATTTGAGAGTAAGGATCTCTTCTGTAGAACCAAATCTTATCAAAGATGAAATTATAGACATTGTTGCTAATTCTAATAAATTTTGTAATCATTTTCATATACCTTTGCAGAGTGGATCACGTGAAATATTGAGAAAAATGAAAAGAAGATATAAGCCAGATCTGTATGAAGACTTGGTATATAAAATAAAAAATAAAATTCCTAATTGTGGTATAGGAGTCGATGTAATAGTAGGATTTCCGGGCGAGACTGAAGAACATTTTATGGAAACGTATAATTTATTAGAAAAATTGCCTATCTCATATCTTCATGTTTTCACTTATTCCGAAAGAGATAATACTCCAGCAGCTAATTTTCCTAATCCAGTTAAACAAGAGGAGAGAAAAAGAAGAACTAATATTTTAAGAGAGATTTCTATTAAAAAGAAAAGAGATTTTTACAAAGAACAAGTTGGTAAGATACTTACAGTAATACCCGAAGCATATAATTCCAAAGATGGCCAATGGAAAAGCTGGTCTGATAACTATGTAAGAGTGAAGTTTCATTCTGATAAATCAATAAATAAGGGGTTTACAAGAGTATTGATTACTAATTCTGATGATGAGTTTGCTTATGGTTCTGTATTCAATTAATTTATTATAATTGTATAGTAGCTTTTATTTATATTTGTTTTTTTTATATTATTGAATTAGAAAATGATTGATTTAATTAGAGAAATGAAATCTAATATAGAAGAGTTGATACCAAATCTTGATTCTTCTGATAAAGTTGAAAATTTTAAATTAGAATTTTTAGTAAAAAAGGGTAAAATTCAAAAGCTTTTTGATGAGTTAAAGTCTGTCCCCCCTACAGAAAAACCAATAGTTGGCAAAGAACTAAACGTATTAAGAAAATTTGCCGAATCTATTTATAATGAGCTTTCGGAGAAATTTAGTTCTGATAATCAAACTCGGAACATTATTGACTTAACATTACCCGGTAGAAATTACAATAAAGGAAGTTTCCATCCTGTAAACCAAAATATTGATGCTTTTATTAATATTTTTAAAAGTATGGGGTTCACAGTAGCTGAAAGTGTAGATATAGAAGATGATTATCATAATTTTGATGCTCTTAATTTTCCTTCGGATCACCCTGCAAGGGATATGCAAGATACTTTTTTTATTAAATCTGAAAGAAATGATATTTTATTAAGGACTCATACTTCTCCCGTGCAGATTAGATTGATGAAATCTCAGCAGCCACCTATTAGATCTATTATGCCCGGTAGAGTATATAGGAACGAAGCTATAAGCGCTAGATCGTTAGCAGAATTTCACCAAATAGAAGGTCTATATATTGATAAAAATGTAACTTTCGCTGAATTGAAGGCTACTATGATAAGTTTTGCTAAGAAAATGTATGGTGATAATTCTCAATTTAGATTTAGACCTTCATTTTTTCCATTTACCGAACCAAGTGCTGAAGTTGATATAAGTTGTTACTTATGTAATGGTAATGGTTGTAGAGTTTGTAAATACTCTGGATGGTTAGAGATAGCTGGATGTGGTATGGTGCACCCTAATGTGCTTAAAGCAGGTGGAATTGATCCAGAGATTTATTCTGGTTATGCTTTTGGATTTGGTATAGAGCGAGTAACTTTACTGACTGGCGGGATAGATGATATTAGATTACTTTATGATAATGATGTAAGATTTTTGCAACAATTTTAAAAAATAATTTTGTAGATTGGCAAAAATTCATTACTTTTGTAATCTATACTAAAACAAGTATCGCTGGTCCCATAGACTAACGGTTAGGTCACAAGCCTTTCACGCTTGCAGTAGGGGTTCGAATCCCCTTGGGATCACTTAACAGCCGAGCATTATGCTTGGCTGTTTTCGTTACTATTCAATTGTTATAAATGCGTTGATATGTAATATCTGACAATAATAGTATAAATAGAGATTGTACATATTAAGTGGTATCTGAATTAATAATAACTTTTAAACGAGTTTCACTATATTCTAAAGTTATTCATAATTTAATTTATAAAATGGATATTTGTTTCCTATAATCTTTATATATATTTTTTTAAGAAAGAATTTAAGGAGGTAGTTCATTTTTATATTTTTTTTAATATCCAGAGTAGTTTATAGGAGATATTTATATTGATAATTACTTTTTCAAACTGAATATTCGTAATATAATTTATTGATTTTAAAAAGAATATATAAAAATAATTGAAATAAGCTATTTTCTTGCTTGCAAATTTACAAAAAAGTGTTATTTTTGTAATTCTGTATATCTTAATAGTTGTGTAGGTTAATATGGCGCACCATAAATCAGCGTTAAAAAGAATTAGACAAAGTAGAAAACGTCGTTTGTACAATCGTATGAATAAGAAATTGGTCAAAAATGCAATTAAGTCAGTTTTAGAAAGTAAAACTGCTGAAGACGCAATTAAGAATTATTCATCTGCTACAAGTGTACTTGATAAAGTAGCGGCTCGTGGAGTTTTACATAAAAATAATATAGCTAACAAAAAATCTAGATTAGCAAAATATGTAAACAAGCTAAAATTTGCAAAGGCATCAGCATAAAGTTTTGATGCGCCCTTAGCTCAATTGGATAGAGTATCTGACTACGGATCAGAAGGTTAGGGGTTCGACTCCCTTAGGGCGTGCTAAGCAACTTACTGGAAATTAAAGACTTAGGCGAATTTTGATTTACTGTTAAATATGAGTTAAATTACCATTTTTTTAACGTATTTTAACGTATCTTAACACCCATTTGGTCGAATATTGGTAGAGTAAAATCGATGGAAACATTGATTATTTCGTTAAGCGGAAATAAAGATAATGCGTTCTTGTTGTTTAAAATTCAAACTCTTGAAAATGCAAAAAATCTGTGTATTGCTCTCGTAAAAAGACAGTAGAGAAAAAAGATAAAGCTTTTTCAGTTGTTCTTCATCTTGAAGTTGAAGAACAACTTTTTTTTAGTAAATCTTATAATCATAGACTTACACCTATTTGCTGCATATTTTTGAGATCTGAATATTTTATTATACTTTCATCAAAATTAATTTTTAGCTGTGTTAGTAGTGAAAATATGGTGAAAAATAAAAGAGGCTGACTTATTAGTCCGTCTCTTTTTTATATAGAAATTAAGCAAGTTTTTATCTTTTGTTATTTCTCTTCTCTTTCTTCCCAAGGAGTATTTTTTCTTCTAAATACAAGCGAAATAGGAGTTCCTTTTAAATCATAATTTCTTCTAATTGCTCTTTCTATATATCTTTTATACGAATCTGGTATTAAATTAGGGTGATTAGAAAATAGAGCAAATAAAGGTGGTTCGGTGCCTACTTGTGTAATATAATTAATTCTTAGATCGTAACCTCTCACAGATGGAGGTGGAGTTTTGTCTAATTCGGGTAGTATATTATCATTTAATAGATGTGTTTTAATACGAGTTTTTCTGATATTATGAATTTCTTTTGCCAACTCAATTACTTTAATTATTCTTTGTTTAGTAAGTGCAGAGATAAATATAATTGGAACGTAGTCATACATTTTCAGTTCCTCATATATTTTTTTTGTAAATTCTTCGGCAGTTTTATGATCTTTTTCTACTGCATCCCATTTATTAATTGCAATAATAAGCCCTTTTCTTGCAGTATCTACTTGATTGATAATTTTTTTATCTTGATCTTCTAATCCACGTGTAGCATCTACAAGTATAATTGCTACATCACAACGTTCAATAGCTTTACCTGTTCTGATGATAGAATACATTTCAATATTTTCTTTTACTTGACTTTTCTTTCTTAATCCTGCGGTATCGATTAATATTATTTCTTCGCCATAATACTTCAACACGCTATCAACTGAATCTCGAGTAGTACCTGGGATATCAGTAACAATGGATCTATCTTTCCCTAATAGAGAGTTCGTAAGGCTTGATTTACCAGCATTAGGTCTTCCCACTATTGCAATCTTTAATCTTTCATCGAAATCTTCTTCTATTGATTTTTTAAGGTTTTTGGTAACATCGTCTAACAAATCACCTGTTCCATATCCACTTAATGATGATATGGCAAATGGTTCGCCTATACCAAGACTATGAAATTCATAAGAATAGGAATCCATTCGGGTATTATCGCATTTATTAATAGCTAATGAAACTGGTTTGGTACTAGTTCTAAGGATAGTTGCAATATCAATATCAAACGGAGTAACACCATCTCGACCATCGCACATAAAAATGATAGCATCGGCTTCTTCGATAGCATTCATAGCTTGTTCTCTGATAGCTTTTTCCATTTTATCTTCTGTACCAGGTATAAATCCGCCAGTATCTACTACTTGAAATCTAACTCCATTCCACTCACAATAGCCGTATATTCTATCTCTTGTTACACCCGGCTTATCTTCTACAATAGCTTCTTTATGCCCAATTAACCTATTAAATAAGGTAGATTTCCCTACATTTGGTCTTCCTACTAATGCTACTAAACTCATTTTTTTTATTTTTTATTTTTTATGATTTACAAAAATAACTATTTTTAAGATAACTATTTTGTCTGATTTATAAATTATGAATAATATATTAAATAATAAGAAGATATTACTTGGAATTAGTGGCTCTATTGCCGCTTATAAAGCACCACTATTGGTAAGAGAACTGATTAAAAATGGCGCTTTTGTCAAAGTAGTAATGACTAACTCTGCAAAAGAGTTTGTAAGCCCTATTGTATTGAGTAATCTAAGTCATAATGATGTAATTATTGATATGTTTGATAATTCAAATCAAACAAGTGGAGCTTGGCACATTAAATATGCGCACGATATCGATATGATGGTGATAGCACCATGTTCGGTAGCAAGTTTGTCAAAAATCGCGAATGGTATTTGTGATAATGCTCTTACTACTTTGTCAATTGCTTTAGAACCATCAATTCCTTTTTTGATTGCTCCAGCTATGGATTCAACTATGTGGCTCCACCCAGCTACCCAACGTTGTATAAGTATATTGCAAAACGATGGAACAATTATTATACCTCCTATTGATGGTGAGCTATCGAGCGGGTTAATTGGACCCGGACGCTTACCTGAAATTAGTAATATTGTAGATACTATTTCTGATACTTTTGCTAATTGGGGGGCTAAGCGGCGTTATGCTTCTAATATAAACAAATCCTTTAATAATGTTATCGAAGTAGAGACACCTATAAAGATTGATGATAAAACGAAGGATTTAATTGATTCCCCAATTAATCCTATTCAAGGAGCTATCGATAAGGATAAATTTAATGCAGAGCTTGAATTTCAAGAATTAAAGAACAAACTAGTATGAAAGTTCTGATTACCGCTGGACCGACACGTGAAAAGATTGATAATGTACGATTCATTTCTAATTATTCGAGTGGTAAAATGGGATATGCTATTGCCGATTATGCTTATGATTTGGGATATGATGTATATATTATTAGTGGTCCTGTTAATATCAAATCAATCAATAATTTAAATCCAATAATGGTAGAAAGTGCAGATGAAATGTATTCGGAAGTCTTGAAAATTTATAAAGAAATGGATATTTTAATATTTGCAGCAGCAGTTGCAGATTTTAAACCAGTAAGCTATGTTGATGGGAAAATTAAAAAAAATGAAAATCATTCTAATTTATTGATAGAATTAAAAGAAAATCCTGATATTTTAGCAAATATTGGTAAAATCAAAAATGAAAATCAAATTGTAGTTGGATTTGCTCTCGAATCAGAAAATGAAGTTGAACATGCTTTTATTAAATTGAAGAGAAAAAATTGTGATTTGATTATTCTTAATTCTGCTAATAAACCTAATAGCGGTTTTGATGGTGATTATAATACTATCACAATTATTGATAAATATGGTGGTATTGAAGAGAAGCCTACAATGTTGAAATCTGAATGTGCAAAAGAAATTTTTATTAAAATTAATAGTTTATTAAATAAAGGATAAATCAATGAAATTATTATTAAGGATCTTGCTAATTGCAATAATATTAAATACTCCAATTTGGGCTCAAATTAAGAAAGATAAAAGCAAATTCATAGTACCCAAAAATGAAACTTGGGAAACAATTGAAAAAGCAACCAAAGAATACTATCAAAAACCAGAGAAAAAAGAAAAAAGACTTATACCCGATTTTGATAATATTAAGATGCCTAAATCGCTATCTGATTTTACTCAATCATGGCATAACGAACCAGTAATGCAGGGTAGCACAGGTACTTGTTGGTGTTTTTGTGGTACTTCTTTCTTAGAATCAGAAATTGAACGAATTACCAAGAAGAAATTGAAATTATCTGAAATGCATACAGTATATTACGAATATGTAGAGCGAGCTTTAGATTTTATTAGAACTCATGGAGAAACATATATTGGGGAAGGCTCGCAATCGAGTGCAGTTGTAAGAATCTGGAAAAAATACGGATGTGTACCCGAAGATACATATATTGGCAAAAAGCCTGATCAAAAATACTATGACCATAGTAAAATGTTTGCTGAGATAAATGATTATTTGAAATTTTGTAAATCTAACAATATATGGGACGAGAAGCAAATTATTCCAAATATTAAATCAATTCTTAATTACTATATGGGCGAGCCTCCAACCGAATTTACTTATAATAATCAAAAATATACTCCATTACAATTTCTGAATGATTATATTAAGATTAATTTAGATAATTATATTGATTTTATGTCATTGAAACAATATGATTTTAATGAATGGGGAGTTTACGAAGTACCAGATAATTGGTGGAAAGGTAAATTTTATAATATAAATGCTGATAATTTTATCAATTCAATCAAAAAGGCTATCAAAAATGGCTATACAATGACTATTGGTGGTGATGTATCGGAAGCTGGTCTGTATTCATACGCTGATGCAGCAATAGTACCTACTTTTGATATACCATCGGAATATATTGATGATGATGCTCGTCAATTTAGGTTTAGCAATGGCACAACTGGTGATGACCACGGCATCCATATAGTAGGATATACAGAATTAGATAATAAAACATGGTTTTTGATAAAAGATTCTGGTAGTGGAGCTCGAAATGGTAAATTAAAAGGATATTATATGTATAGTGAGGATTATGTCAAGTTAAAAATGCTTACCTTTATGATTAATAAAGAAGCTGTTCCAGATTTGGTGAAATTAATGAAATAATCTCTTGATTATATTAGAAAAATTAGTTAATTTGCATTTTAAAATTAATTGGATTAGATAAATGAATTTAAATCTAGCTGAAGAATTATTATTATTAGGCTTAGAAACAGAAACTGGTGAGTTAATGCTCAATGTAACAACTTCGTTACCTTATGGTTTGGCTGGTGCATTACTACTTGAATTATTTAATTATGATAGATTAGAATTTGCTGATAATAAATTAAAAGTAAAAGATGACACACCAGTAGGTGATGCTGTAATTGACGAAGCTTTTGCTCTTATTAAAAAGAGTAAGGATAGTTATGATAGTAAATATTGGGTCAAAAAAATTATTTCTGATATGTCGGAATTGACAGATAAAATTATGAATAATTTAGTGGCTAAAGGGATTTTGAAAAAGGAGGAGAAGAAGATTTTATGGATAATTCCAATAGATACTTTCCCAATGAAAGACCCAATACCTACTGTACATACTCGCATTAGGATTCGTGAAATAGTATTGGAAGATATTAAACCTGATAGAAGAGATATTGCTCTGTTAAGTTTAGTTAAAGCTACTAATTTAATTGATGAGCTTTTTTTGAAAGAAGAAAGGAAACAAGCAACTAATATAATTAATGATTTTATAGAAAGTGAGCAAATTGGTAAAGCTGTAAAGGATATTAATTTAGAAATTACAGCTACAATAGCGGCATCTGTGGCTGGATCGGTGGCAGCTGCAAGTGTAGTTGGGACGTATTAATTTATGAGTAAAGATATCGATTATATTGAAAATAGTAAGTATTATTCTGAAGATTCATTTTTTCAAAAAGTTAAGAATTTTGCGTCTAAGATTGGGATTAACTTACTACTCAAAGCCTTTACTTTGTATTTTGTCGCCAAAGATAATGATACGCCATCTTGGGCAAAATCTATGGTTTATGGCGTATTGGGATATTTGATTTTGCCAATTGATGCTATTCCTGATTTTGTCCCTTTTATTGGTTTTTCTGATGATTTGGCTGCTATTGTTACTTCTTTATCTGTAATTGTTTCATTTATTAAACCTGAGCATATTAATATGGCTCACGAAAGGGTAAGCAAAATTTTTAATAAATAAAAATATATTTTTTTATTGAATAATATAAAAAAGCAATAAGTTCAGTATTTATTGCTTTTTTTGTTAAATTTAGGTATATTGTAAATGATTTATAGTTTATATTTAATTAAACCTACTTTGAATCGTTTTATTAATTAATGAAATTAGGAAAATTAAATTAATGAAAATAGTTAGCCTTATAATTACATTTTTCATACTATCAAATACTTTTTATGCTCAGAAAATGTTAATCCCAATGGATTTGTCTCAAACAGATCATCTAAAATCTTATGGTCTTATTTATTGGGCTCTTAAAAATGGTACTACTTCTGACTGGTTGCTAAATTATAGGGGTGGTTCTTTTTTATTGGATTACAAAGATCAAATTGCTACTGAATGTAGGATTAGGGGGATTATTTTTGAGCAAATTTCTGATTCGCAAGCTGAGTCTATTTTGTCTACTGTAAATTCTGAAAATTCTAATATGGAAAGCGTAAAATTAGAGAAAGCTCCTAAAATTGCTGTATATGCGCCACCCGGTGCTCTCCCTTGGGATGATGCGGTAAGACTGGCACTCGAATATGCAGAAATAGAATACACAGTGGTCTGGGACGAAGATGTAATGACCGATAAGTTGAAAGACTATGATTGGTTGCATTTGCACCATGAAGATTTTACAGGTCAAGAGAATAAATTTTGGATTGCATATAGGAATGCACCTTGGTATATCCAACAAGTAGCTCTTAATGAAAGTATGGCTAAGAAATTAGGTTTTTCGGATGTACCATCTCTCAAAAAGGCAGTAGCAAGAAAAATTAGAACTTTTGTAGCTAATGGGGGCTTTGAGTTTGCTATGTGTACTGCTACAGATTCTTATGATATAGCATTATCTACCGAAAATGTAGATATTTGTGATGTAATGTTTGATGGTACTCCTTATGATCCAAATGCAAATAGTAAGTTAAAATTTGACGATACTTTTGCATTTGAAAATTTTAAGATAATTTTGGATCCGACTGAGGTAGAATTTTCGGATATAGATGTTGGTATGGAAAATTTATCTAATCCTGATGCAGATTATTTTACTCTTTTTGAATTCTCAGCAAAATACGACCCTGTACCGACTATGCTAACTCAAGATCATGTTAATGTCATAAAAGGGTTTATGGGTCAAACAACAGCTTTTAAAAAATCATTAATTAAACCTTCGGTTACTATTCTAGCGATGAAAGAAGGTACAGATCAAGTTAAATATATTCATGGTAATATAGGTAGAGGCACTTTTACTTGGTTAGGTGGGCACGACCCAGAGGATTATACTCATAGAATAGGCGATCCACCCACAGATTTGAGTTTGTTTAAGAATTCACCTGGATATAGATTAATCTTAAATAATGTACTTTTCCCAGCAGCGAAAAAGAAAAAGCAGAAAACATAAGTATTAATTACTATCTTATAATTATATTTGTATATATTAAATTGAGAGTATTTTTAAATGAAGTTTATATTGGGTTTGACTTTTTTTATATTATTTTATAATTTTACTTTTTCACAAAGTCAAATTATAGTCAAAGATACAACGATAGAAAGGGCAATTATAAATAAAATACCTATATACGGTGAAATATCTGAGAGGAATGGTAGCGATTATAAATTTTGTTTTGAGTTTAATTCTTTAGTAATTGATATTAAAAATATAGTAGCTGATGAATCTTGTTTGTTTTCAAATATTAATTCATATAAAGTAGATTATAATAATTTTAATAAATCTATTTTAAATATTGAATGCTCCTTAATCAACAATAATAATTCAAGTAATATTCTTTTTTATATGCAAGTAGAAGGCTTAGCTGGTAGTGATACATCTACTATAATTAATCCACTCTGCTATAATGTTGATAATAAACAAATGGATAATATTACTTTTACAAGTGGAATAATTAATGTAAATTCTACCCCTATTGTTATTAAATATATAGAGAAATTGAGTTATAATTCTCCTAATCCTTTCAAAGAACAGACTACATTAACTTTTACTATTGCTGATAGCACTAATGTTTCATTTCAGATGTTTACTATGAATGGTAGAGAGGTTTTTAATAGTAATGTAGAAGAAAATGATTTTGAATATACTGTTTTTGATAGCAAGAATAACTTAATATCTAACCCTATAAGCCATATTTATGAAAGAGGTTTATATAAATTAGTACTCAATGTGCTTAATTGGAGGCTTTCTGCTGGTGCTTATTACTTAGTAATGACCACTGCTAAATCTAATTATAAAACTAATCTTATGTTAATTAAATAATAAGAAATAAATTGAAAAAACTAACTCTAATATTACTTTTATTATTGCTTTTGGCGTACAAAAGTAATTCGCAAGAAACCTTAGATTCTAATAAATACATTCTATCAATGAAAGAACCTGTAGGAGTAGAATTTTGGTTGTGTTTTATGACTAATTATAAGAATGAAAATCAAAGCTCAAAAAATGCTCTTTTGCTTGAATTATTTATTACAGGCGACGAAGATGCTAATGTCAATATAAGTATTGAGGGGATTAGTTTTAGTAAGTCATTATTGGTGCGTGGCGGTACAGTTCAATCAGTAGTAATTGACCCTTTGGCAGAGATAAAAAGTCAGGAAGTAGTAGAGCGAGGTATGGCTGTACATGTAACTTCTGACAAACCAATTTCTGTATTTGGTCTAAATAGACGTTATCAAACTACCGATACCTATATGGGTTTGCCTGTAAATGTATTAGGTAATGAATACAGAATAATGAGCTATCATATCGCCGAGTCATTAGCACCTGAGTTTACAGTAATAGGTGTTGAAGATAATACTTTGGTAACTATTACTCCATCAGCTCTTACAAATACTGGAAAGGCTCCTAATAAACCATTTGAAATTACTTTGAATAAGGGGGATGTATTTCAGGTAAAATCAGAAACTCAAAGAGCATTGTTGAGAAGAAATAATATAGATGAGACAAAGGCAGATTTGACTGGTTCACTTATTAAGGCTAATAAGAAAATTGCAGTATTTGGAGGTCATGAATGTACTTATGTACCTGCTGGACCTCCTCGTATTAAGGCTTGCAATCATTTGGTAGAACAAATGCCGCCGATTAATTCTTGGGGAAAACACTTTTATATTGGGCAATTGAAAGGGCGATCTAAATATACTTATAGAGTGTTAGCAAATTATCCAAATACCAAAGTTTTTGAAAATAGCAAGCAGGTAGCTTTGCTGCAAGCAGGCGAATATTTTGAAAAAAATTCTTCAGAAAATATCCAAATAACTGCCGATAGACCTGTATTGGTAGCTCAGTATTCGCAAGGTTTTGAAAATGGTGATAGAATAGGCGATCCAATGATGTTGCTAATTAGTCCTACTCAGCAATTTCTGCGTAAATATAGATTTGCTACGCCCGTAAATGGGAGTTGGAATCATTATATTAATGTAGTAGTCCCAAATAGTGCGATTAATTCTTTTATATTAGATGGTAATAGAGTGCAAGCGAACAAATTTGAGCCTCTTGGTATTTCGCGGTATTCTATAGCTTTTCTTCAAGTTCCGTTTGGTACTCATTATGTAACAGCTTCTGAGCCTTTTGGGATGTATTCTTATGGCTTTGGATATGGTGATGTAGATGCTTACGATGCTTACGGTAATATGGGTGGCCAATCGTTTATGGAATATATTCCGAAGACTGATACTTTAAGCCCATTAGCTGATCTATTAATTAATAATAACAAAGAATCTTTGATAATACGAGATGATAGGACTGATGATACAGGTATC
>JBDHXE010000059.1:0-12894 GCA_039810525.1 Chlorobiota bacterium
ATACTATCTTCATTAAATCTGAGCCAATATCCGCAATTTTTGTGAAAATACCACCAGCTATCCTTAGTGCTGAAGCTCCAAGAGATTCACCAATAGCAAACCCTATAAAACAATATCCTGCAAAATTAGGGCTTACAAACAATAATATAAAAAGCATCATTAATAATTCTACACTGATCAGCAATACCCCTATACTCATACCTGCTTGTAGTGGGATGTTTAGTAATTTTAGTGGCTTCTTCTCTAATGAAGCAAATGCCATTCTACTATTAGCCAATGTATTGACACGAATTCCAAACCAAGCTACAGCATATGAACCTAAAATACCAACAATTGACCATAATAAAATTATTAAGACAATACCAAAAGGCATACCCCTAAGTACACCGAAATAAAACGCTATACTTAAACCTATTAAAACCTCAAGAATTACGATAAATTTACCTTGTTGTATTAAATATGTTTTAGCAGTTTGAAAAATCAATTCTGCTACTTCTAACATAGATGAGTGAGCCTTTAATTTCTTAAGATGCAAAAATTCATATAGCCCAAAAAATAATCCTAATATAGAAATAATCATTCCTATATGTAGTAGTCCACTCGATTGAATTTCGGCTGGTAATTTCAAATCCGCTTCACTCGCAAAAATTGACGAATAAGACAAAACAAAAAACAAAAGTAGTAACACAGTTTTTTGTGAGAAAAAATATTTGGTAAAACCTTTCATTAGTTATCCTATTAAAATTTTATAAACAACTAAATAAAAATAATCAAAAAAAATTAATATACAATATCAAAACTCGTATTAATGCCATTAAATTTAATATGTGTGAAAAAAAATCAAAATTATTAACAAATATTAATAAATATGACAAATAAAATATAGCAATCTTCATCTAATATAGAAATTATCATACAAATCATTTATAATATATTTTTATCTTTAATTATTGGATACATTGTGTTGATAACTAATTTGGCTACAATACGTCTCATTTGATTACATTTGTAGTCTTTATTCAAAATATTATGTGATTATGTTAGATATTAATTCATTAATTTGCCATCAATTAGATATTAAATTAAATCAAGTTGAAAATGTCATTCAGCTCAAATCCGAAGGCGCAACTATCCCATTTATTGCTCGGTATAGAAAGGAATTAACTGGAAATCTTGATGAAAATTTCATCAGAGATATTTTCGATAAATATGATTATTTCACTGAACTTGAAGATAGGAAAATTACTATATTAAAATCCATTGAAGAGCAGGGTAAATTAACGCCAGAATTGAAAAAACTTATTGATTCCTGTATCTTGAAAAATGAACTGGAAGATCTTTACCTTCCATATAAACCAAAACGCAGAACTAAAGCTACTATTGCCAAAGAGAAAGGGTTAGAGCCTTTAGCTTTGATAATTAAATCTTTTAATAATGCTAATATGTTAAATTTTGATTTTCAAGCCGAAGCTTCTCATTTTGTTAATAGTGAATTAGGAGTTACTAATATTCAAGAAGCACTACAAGGTGCAGCTGATATAATAGCCGAAGAAATATCAGAAATTGCTGAACTAAGGAAATGGTTTAGAAGTTATTTAGCAGAAAACTCTAAACTTACTACAAAATTCAAGCCCGAATTTGAAGAAGGTACTACAAAATATGAAAATTATCGTAATTATAATAAATCCCTAAATGATACACCATCTCACGCATATTTAGCTATTCGAAGAGCCGAAAAAGATGGGATAATTAGTTTTGAATTTGAATTTGATGAAGATGAAGTTCTGAACTACTTAAACAATAAGAATATTTTTTCAACTCAAGAAGAAGTTATTTCATTTTACAAAAAATTGATCAAAGATTCATTTAATAGATTAATTAAAAATTCGATTATTGCTGAGGTTAGATTAGATAAGAAGCAAATTGCTGATGAGCAAGCTATTTCCGTATTTGAGCAAAATTTGAGACAAATACTTCTTGCATCTCCTGCTGGACTAAAGCCAACCTTGGGGGTTGATCCGGGGTTTAGAACAGGTTGTAAAGTGGTGGCTCTTGATGAAACAGGTAAATTACTTGACAACTTTACAATATACCCACATAGTTCTCAAAATGAGCAGATTAAAGCAACTAATGAATTACTAAATGCTATAAAGAAATATAAAATTGAGTTAGTTGCTGTAGGTAATGGTACTGCTGGTAGAGAAACTATGCAATTTATCAGCAAGCTAAGTGAAGGTCTGAGCAATAAACCTATATTAGTTACAGTTAATGAAAGTGGTGCCTCTATATATTCTGCAAGCGAAATAGCACAAAAAGAATTTCCAGATTATGATTTGACTGTAAGAGGGGCCGTCTCTATAGGACGTAGATTGATGGATCCATTAGCTGAGCTAGTGAAATTAGACCCTAAATCAATTGGTGTAGGACAATACCAACATGATGTAGATCAAAAACTATTAAAAAAGAAACTTGAAGAAACTGTATCAAGTTGTGTTAATTATGTAGGTGTCGATATTAATACTGCTTCTGCAGAACTACTTACTTATGTTTCTGGAATTAATAATTCATTAGCTGCAAACATAATAGAATATCGTAACAATTACGGAAAATTTAATAGTAGGGAAGAGCTTAAAAAAGTATCTAAATTTGGTGATAAAACTTTTGAACTATCAGCTGGATTTTTAAGAATAAGAAATGGAAAGAATCCTTTAGATAATACTGCTGTACACCCAGAAAGTTATAAATATGTTAATATTATTGCTGAACAGCTACATACCGAACCTATTAGCTTAATATCTAATACTGATATATTGAAAATGATAGATATTAACAAACTAAAAGATTTAGGTATTGGTGAATTCACTTTAAACGATATTATTCAAGAATTAGAAAAATCAGGAAGAGATCCAAGAGAAGAATTCAAATATGCTCAATTTGATGATAAAATCAGTGAGGTATCCCATCTTAAAATTGATATGGAATTAGAAGGAGTGGTTACTAATATTACAAACTTTGGTTGCTTCGTTGATATTGGAGTTCATCAAGATGGCTTAGTTCATATTTCTGAAATGGCAGATCAATTTGTGAAAGACCCATCTAAGGTTGTAAAAGTTGGTCAAGTTGTAAAAGTGAAGGTACTAGAAGTAAATGAAAAATTAAAACAAATTAAATTGTCAATGAAAAAAGGAATTCCACAAAAATTGAAAAGAAGTGAACCTAACTTTTCATTAAATGATTTAAAAAATAGATTTACAAAATAAAGTACTTATTATTAAGTTATATTTTGTGTATTAGTATTAAATTATAATTCAAGGAGTAATTATGAAAAATTTAAGAATATCAATTGTGTTGCTATTTATAATATCTTACAATCTTATTTCTAAAACAGACGACTTTTATTCAAAAGGGGTCAATGCTTTTAAAATCAGAGATTACAAGTTGGCAGTTAAATTATTAACTAAAGCAATCGAAAGTAAAGATAATCTTAAATATTCATACTATAATAGAGGGTTAGCTCACCTTTACCTAAATAATTTTGATAAATCTATTGATGATTTTAATGAAGTGATACGTATGGATAGCACAATTGCTGATGCCTACAATAATCGAGGTTTATGTTTTGGGTATTTAGGGAATACAGCAAGCGCAATAGATGATTATAACAAAGCAATTGCTTTAGATAACAAATTTGCACAAGCATATATCAACCGTGCTAATATTTTTATTGTGGATTCAGACTATGATAAAGCACGCAAAGACTTAGATTCAGCTCAATTATACGAACCCAATAATCCCGAAATTTACTTCCAATTAGGTCATTTAGATTATAATAGCGATAAATATCAAGAATCTACAGAAAATTATAGCAAAGCAATTAAACTAGGTATTAAGAACGCAAAAATATATTACAATCGAGCTAATGCCTATTTCAAAAACAAACAGCTTAATGAGGCATTAAAAGATTATACATCTTCTTTAGAACTGAACCCAAATGATTTGGAGGCTCTTAATAATAGAGCTTATACATACAAAGCTTTGGGTGAAGATTCTTTAGCCAATATAGATAGGTCTAAGTTGCAAGAAATAAAGGGTGGTAAGCTTCCACCTTTTGAGACCTTAAAATTTAAAACATTTACTAATAAAACTAAAGACTTTTCCATTGATTTACCATCAAATTGGAAATTAATAGATTTACCTAATCAAAACGAATCAATTCAATTTATTATCACACCAGAAGACATTGATCCAGCTAGTAGCTCTATGTTGGTGGGTGTAACTGTTGGCATTACAAAAAATATGAATAAATATTACCCAGTTAAAAATGAATCTGAAATATTAGATTTTTGGAAAGGATCTCTTGATGAATCAAACAAAGGATATTTAAACTACGAAGTTAAATGGCAGCGCCATAGATTATGGTTTGGACATGGATCAATTTTAAATGAATCATATTTACAAGTGGGTGAGAATTTTATACCATTTATTTTGTATGAATATGCAATTGCTTATGGTAATAATTTAATATTTTTGTATATGCAGGCACCTGACTTTACTTTTGAATACTATAGAAAAATCTTTGACAAAGCCCTAGAAACAATAAAATTAGGTAAAAATTATAAATTAGAATAATTTTCCCTTAATTAAACTATATAGATGATAAAAAAACTTCGGAAATAGTAACTAAGTCCGAAGTTTTTTATTTAATGAAAACAACTAATTATTTACAAATTGATTTGCATAATGTTTGGGAGTTAATTTCTCACCAGTTGCTTTTTCAATCATATCATCCCAGTCATATTTGGCGCCCGGACTAAAAATATTCTTTATCAAGTATTCTCCAACCTTTGGTTCATTATAAAAACTCAACCTATTATTTGAATTAGAATCAATTACATTAGTAGTAATATAATGATATACCTGCGAAGCAAATAATTCGCCTAATAAATAATTATGATAATAACAAGGGGAAGTAGCAATATGAATTTTAGTAGCCCAATCTGGCATATTTCTACCTTCTGGTTTCTTGATCATTTGATATTTTTCCACTAAATCCCACCATAATTTATTTAAATCTTGGTCTGGATTGGCATACATACTCTTTTCAAATCTATACATTACCTGAGCCCAACGGCTAAATACTAACTGCTGAGTCTTCAACATTTTAAATGCCATTTCAGAAATTTTTTCCTTCTCAGTCTCACTTATACCAACATTAGTTTTAATCCAATCTGGGTTCATTGCAAATCTACCAAATAGCATAGCAATGCCTTCGGTTGTAAATATATGTGCTGGAGTCTTTAAAATCCAAGGCAAATCATTTTCATAATAACTCTCATAAAGAGCATGTCCATTTTCGTGCAACATAGTTTCCATCCAGCTAGCATTATTTTTTACATTGCCAAGTACCCTTATATCGTTAATATTCCTATCAATATTAATACAATATGCGTGTTGATTTTTGTTTGGCTTTTCATACAAATCGCTGTTGGCTACTATCTTATCGATAGGTAAATTGATTGATTTATAATAGTCTTCTGCTAATTTAACTACATCTTTATTCTTATAATATTTATCAAAATCTATATTCCATATTTTAGGTGCATCTTGAAAATATCTATTCTGGTAGTGCCAAGGCATTAATTGTTCTACTTTGATTTTGTTTCGTTCTGCTAACTTAGTGTCCATTTCGACCTTTAACTTAGCGAATTCATCACGAGTTAAGCTATCAAGCTCATCAAATAATTTTTCAATCATTTTAGGATCTTCAAATGATAATAATAAACTCATTTCGTGATAATTATTAAATCCTAATTTCTTAGCTAGTTCATTTCTCTTTTTTACAATTTTTATAATATCATCTTTCACAGTAGGACCTATTGCTTTATGAGCCTCCCACACTCCTTGCAGTTCTTCTTGATTAATAGAAGATTTTAATACATCTTCTACGTCATTATCTGAGTATTGTTTACCCTTATATTGAGCTCTAAATTTTGAATATTTACCTTCGATTTCGGAAGTTAATTTAGAAATATCATTTAATAAATTAGTATCAGCTTGTTTAGATAGAAATTCATTATACAGTACATCTAATCTCCTTAATTGAATAGGATTATTAACAATATTTTGAGTTTTAAATTCTTTTAGCTTATTGAATATTTCTGGATTAGATACAAAATGATTATATTTCATATCCAATTCAGTTACTTTTTTCCAATTCTCATCATTAGAATTTACAGATGCCTCAAAATATGCTGTATAAGAAGGTATTGTTAGCGTTCGCATTTGATTCTCTATGCTATCAGCCAATTTAATAAAATCAGATTCAGTCAATTTAGACTCCTTGTTATTTTTATTACAAGCGATAATTGTAATAGTAATAAATATTAGAAATAGCAAATATTTCATTTAAAACCTCGTATTGTTTGAATAATATATTCAAATATATTCAAAAAATAAAAAAGTTGTCTCTTTTAAAAAAAAGGAAGAATATAATCTTTTATATTCTTCCTAATTTTGATAAATTAAAATATATATATTTATTTTAATTTTAAAGAATTTTCTTTTAGCATTTTAAATAAGCCTTTTTTGTCCATTGTCTTAAATGCTTTGGCAGTTGCCTTTACAACTACCCAACTTTCTAATTCAGGAACCCATACTTTCTTTTTTTGTAAGTTTGGTAAAAAGCGTCTTTTAGTTTTATTATTAGCATGAGATACATTATTCCCTACTAATGGGCCAGTACCTGTTATTTCACATTTTCTTGACATAAGTTCCTCTTTTTAAATAATTTTTCATATAAAATACAAAAATAACACTTTTTATTAAATTATAAAAATTTTTCTAATTAATTACACTCTTATATGTATTGTAAATTATATTCCCCACATTCGACCATTGATATTTATGACGTACCAACTCTCTTGCATTATTCGAAGAGCTTTGCCATAGAATATTATCTTGCATTAATTTCAAAATTATTTTAGCAAAATCGACTTTATTATCGGCTCTAAATAAACCATTGTTTTCATTGGCTTCAATACCTTCAGCTGCTACACTAGTAGCTACTACAGGCAACTCCATTGCCATTGCTTCTAATATTTTGATACGTATTCCAGCACCTACAAACAAAGGATTTATATATACGCCGGCGTTATTCAAATAAGGTTGAATTTGATCTACAAAACCAACAGCATTTACTCCTTTATCAGGGTATTTTTTTAATTTTTGAGGTAAATCTTTCCCGAGTAAAGTTAGAAATGCATTAGGATTTTCATCGCGAACCAAAGGTAATACTTCTTCGATGAACCAAATTAATCCATCTACATTATGTACCCAATTATATGTTGTTGCTATAATAATTTCATTTTTATTCCTTACTTTAGTTTCTGGCGACCACTTATTTAGATCTACACCAGCACTCGCAATTTCTATTTTATTATGTGTTTCAAATTGCATCAAATATTCATAATCTACATTTGTAATAGGTAAAAGCACCTCGAATTTATTAAAAATACTTTCTTCAAAGTTTCTTAATAGATATGCTTGCCTTTCTATATATTTCTTAGCTGGATAAAAACTCAAAGCATCTGCATATCTTTGCCATATCTTCCATTCTATATTATGAAGCCTTAATGAAATAGGTTTACCAGTTAGTTCTTTAATATAAAGAGCCATCTCAGCCATAGCTGAATGATCAGTATGAATAATATCAAAATCAATGTTGCTGATTATTTTTTTAACTTGGAGTTTTATATTATCATTAAAATGTTTTCTTATATAAAGAGCTTTTGAATCAAAGATTGATTTCAAAATTCTAAATTTAGAATTTTGAATGCTATGATTGATAAACACCAAATTGCCATATTTTTTAGCTTCCAATATATCATTATTCACAATATCAGAATTTTTATAGCATAAAAAAGTTATTTCGGCACCTAATTTGGATAATTCGCGATAAATTGAAGCTATACCGATTCTACCACCATCAGTTTCGGGGAACGGAAATTGTTGAGATAATTGCAATATTTTCATTTAATCTTAAAAATTTTACGTCTTATTAAATTTGAATAATACAAAGCTTGAGTTCTTATAGGATTGATACCTAATGTAATTTTTGGTATCATAGCATTTGAGACCACTTGCCGCTCTTCTCTATAAGTACCAAATGCTACAGACAACATACCAAAAAAGCCCTCAAATAAAGCTGAAATTGGTAGTCTTTTTTGAAAAATACCTTCAATTAGCTGGACATTAATATAAAATAAAGTTCTAAACATAGCATTCCAAAAAGGAAAATACTTCCATTGATACCTTATAAACTGCTTAGAAATTTTAACCCAGCGGACAGAATTATTCCTATTACCGGGCGAGGCATAATGCAATGTTCTTATGTTAGGAAAATATCTAATTCCAAAACCATTAATAATTGCTCTTGTACAGAAATCTAATTCCTCAAAACCAAATTCCCAAAAGCCTCCTATTTTATCATATACTCTTCTTCTTATTGCAGCACCAGTTCCGGGAAAAACAATAGTTGGATAGCCTTTTGGTGGGATATTTACTTTATCTACTTTAATAGGGTGCCACTGCCATATCATATTATTTCTTCTGACTTCGATATCTTCCGTACAAATAATATCAATATCATCATACTTTTCAAAAATCTCAGCCACCATAGCAAATGCGTTAATATCCTCAGGGTTAGAGTCATCGTCAGTTCGCCAAATTACATCACCAGACGCCATTTCAATACCAATATTTATAGCCCTAATATCAAAATTATCAGGTAACCACATATATTTTAATTCAGGAAATAATAATGGGATTTGGTCTTTAGTTCCATCATTGCTGCCGTTATCAATGATGATAATTTCCTTTTCCCAAGTCTGTTGATTATAGGCATTAATTGTATTTATCAAATCGTTCAGCCTATTTCGGGTAATTATGACTACACTAAACTTCATAGCACCACAAAAACACAAAAATAAGAAATTAAATTATGATAAAATAATATATAAAAAAGTTAAAAAATTTTGTTCAAGTCATAAAAAACTATTAGTTTTAAACTCTTTTAATTTACAATTATTTAGAATTTCTAAAATTGAGGAATCAAATGAAAATTGGATTGTTTTTTGGTACAAATACAGGTAATACTGAGATCGTTGCCGAACAATTAGCAGAAGAGCTTATTAGAAATGGATTTGAAGTTGATGTAAATGATATGGCTTCTGCTTCAGTAGAAGATTTTGATGATTATTCTGTAATGATAATAGCAGTGCCAACATGGAACGATGGTGAAATGCAAGACGATTGGGATGCTGTTTACAAAGAATATAAGAAATATAATTTTTCTGGGAAGAAAGTAGCTTTTGTTGGATTAGGCGATCAAGAAGGATATCCAGATAATTTCTTAGATGCAATAGGCACTTTGGGCAAACCAGTATTAGCTAATGGTGGTGAAATATTTGGATATTGGCCTACTGACTCTTACGATTTTAATACTTCTGTATGTATTGCTGATAATGGAAAGTTATATGGACTAGGTATAGATCAAGATAATCAAGAGAACCTCACAGAAGGAAGGATTAAATCTTGGGTAGCACAAATCAAAGCTGAATTGTCATAACATCACAAATTTAATCAATTGTAATGGACTATATTTATCATTAATAAATGATTCAATATAGTCCATTTATAATATTGAATTTTTAATATATCTATTTAAATATAATTATTTTTTTACTAATTATATTACTATCTTTTAATATTCTTAGATTATATTCACCATTTGGTAAATTACTTAAATCTAGTTCAATAGTATCATCTTTATAATTTGAATTAAAATTATAAGTCCGAACTAAATTTCCATTTAAATTATACAATTCTACCTTTTCAAAATTGCCTATATTTTTAATAGTCAGTTCATTACTTGCTGGTATAGGGAATATATACAGATTTTTTTCAATATTTGTAATATTACCGCTTGCTTTAATTAAAGAATTATCTTTATATATTACTTCTGATAATTTATGATTATTTACAAGATCATAAATATTTAATAATTTAATATTTTTGAACGATTGAGTAGTAATATCCAATAATTTGAAATTCAATAATTCATTATCAATAGCTCCATCAATTTCATTAGTTATATCATTATCACCCCATACTACAATTGCTGCAATTTTATTAAATATTGTTCCAGAGCCCACTAATTTGTTATTATGATTATAAACACCAATTTCATCATAATCTTTAGCATCAATTTTAATCAAAACTACAGAATATTTACCCGTAACTGAATATTCAGGTATTAAATACCTTGGTGTAGGAGTTAGCGAATTAGTAAATCCTCTATCTGGTGGATTTGCAGGATATTTTAAATTTGCAGGTGGATTAGTAATAAACATATTATAACCTTGTCCAACTTCCATATTACCAATAGTATTTATATTATATTCTGGAATATAGACTAGACCGTCATTATTTTTGCAAATAACAAGAGAATTAGTAGAAGTAATTGAATTTAAACTAGGTGCAATATTATTATTCACTTTGTTGAGATACGCTACAAAATACCATCCTGAAATTAAATTGATTGTTTCATTTTCAGGAACAACAGCTATACCTTTTATAGATAATGTATCTGGCTGGTTCATATATACTTGGTATGCACTTTTATAATTCCAATTTCCAATATTATTGATTCCATATGCAGGTATATATGTATTCCCATATTTGTTCTTTACAATATTTACCTTGCTTTTGATTTTATCAAAAATTGCTTCTAATTCTAAATTTTCAGGTTTTACATAGCTTGATATTAAATTCCAGCCATTTTTCAAGAAAATTTTATGATATACAGGTGTGATGCCATTTAATTGACCTAAAATAGTATACGCATCTTTAGCAAATGAATCAGGTCCACTCGAAATTGTATATTGAACATATAATTCCTTCCCGTTCTGACCATCCCACATCTTAATAAAATACTTTTCTCCATCAGCAAATCCATCTTTTTCGCTTGTCTGGCTATTATCACCCCATATAGTTATAGCTAAATTTGCATTATTCCAAACACCATACCCAGCACACTTCATTTCATTGCCACTACTATAAAATATGCCAATAGCATCACCAGTACCTATATTCCTTTTATCTACTTTTGGATTAATAGACATAGGTATTAAAATTGTAGCATCTTTGCCAGTATTCTTTATTATTGACCAACTGTCAGGCACAAGTTCGTAAGTCAGTGTAGTAAAATTCCAAATTTGTGACCAACTACTTTCATCTCCAATCCAATTATATGCTTTTACCCTCCAATAATACTTAGTTCCAATCATCAAGTTAAAAGATATATAAAAGGTATCTAGCACACTACTATTATCAATAATTATATTTGAGAAATTAGAATCCTTAGCAATTTGTATTCTATATTTGACAGCATAAGAAGATTTGTACCATGTAAGACTCCCATTTTTGGGTGCATCAATCAAATTATTAGAATATGATATTAAGATTGGTTTGCTTGGAGTAGCAATAGTATCAGTTGTAAATCCATATATCTCTGACCATTCACTCTCATTACCCTCATTTATAGCTTTCACTCTCCAAAAGTAATTTGTAACTTGAGATAAATAATTAGGAGGTGAATAAGTATTAATATTGGTTGTATCATTAAATGTATTAAAAACATCAAAAGTAATAGAAGTTGATAATTGAAAACAATACTTATCAGCAAATTGAATAGATGACCAATTAAAATTAGGTTTATGATTTACCCCGAGTTGCCCATCATTCGGAATATTCAGTATAGGTTTATTCAATTTAGATTGAGTATTTAATAAAAATGTTGTACTCCAAAAACTTGAATCAGTACTATTAAAAGCTTTCACTCTCCAATAATACAATGTGCTCTGCTCTAATTTGTTACTATAATCTAATTTAATGCTATTACTATCAAGATCAGATTCAAAAACAATTTGACTAAACTGCGAATTTTTTGATATTTGAATTTTAAAATAATTTGACTTTTCTGGTCTATTCCAACTAAATTGTGGTATTAATGAGTTATTAATAGAATTATTAGATGGTGAGATAAGGGTTGGAGGCAAAATTACATAATCAGTATTATCAAATTCTAAAATAGTTCCTTTATCTCCTATTGCCCAGCCATGATTATAATTTTTAAAATATAACCCATTAATCTTATTCTTTGTAATATTACCTTGTTGATACCATGTATAGCCCCCATCATCAGTATATATAATTATATCCCCAGCTGCCCAACCATTTAAATTATCAACGAAATAAATATCAGTAATATTAGTGTAGCCCGTATTAATTAAGACCCAATTATTACCTCCATCAGTAGTTTTGATAATCTGATTATTTCCATAGATACCCCAACCAATTTGATTATTCAAAAAGAATAGTTTTTGCAAATTATCAACCAGAGGATTATTTTGGAAATTCCAATTATAGCCCCCATCATCTGTTTTTAAAATTTCAGAACCATCAGTAATAACCCAACCATTATTTGGGTCTGTAAATAATACTTGAGTATAGTTATTATCAGAGCCAACATTTTGTGATAACCAATTTTCTCCACCATCATTTGTGATTAACAAATACCCATTATCTCCAGTACACCATCCATTATTTTCATCAATAAATGATAAATTAACTAAATTTACAGTTGTATTGCTTGGTTTCAAATTCCATGATAAACCTCCATCAATTGTTTTAAGGATTTTACCAGAATCTCCAACAGCCCAGCCTTCATTCGAAGATATAAAAAACATTTTGTTTACTTTTGTTCCAGTAGATTGATAATACCAATTTTCTCCACCATTAGTGGTTTTCAAATACAAAGAATCGGGAGACAGCTCT
>JBDHXE010000060.1:0-12657 GCA_039810525.1 Chlorobiota bacterium
AACAACATTAGAGCCTCAGGGCGGTACCGACTATAATGCTGCATTTATAGAGCAAATGGCAGGTGGATTATTAATAAGTAAACGTGGAATCCACAAAAGAGTAATTGTATTCTTGACAGATGGAGAAGCATATTCGCCATCAGTAGATTCTATTGTCAACGAAGCAAATCGTCAAAATTGTGTAATTTATTGTGTTACTCTTGGAATGGCTGCTCCACAATCATTGCATTATATAGCAAATAATACGGGCGGTAAAGTTTTTGAAAATATAACAACCATAGATGAAGCTCAAAGAATATATTCTAATCTTTTACAATTAGCTTTAGGCAACGAACCTTGTACAATAGAATGGGAGAGCGCATCAAGTTGCACAAGTGATAATATAAATGTAGAATTTTCTATACCTGCACTTAATTTAAAAACAAATTTTTCATATTCGATCCCTTTGGCATATTTAGTTAAATTAGAGATAAACCCTAATTCATATATATTTAGATCGCCAATGGTAGGAACTCAGCATACTCAAACTATTAAGGTAACTTCGCATAATGCAACATTTAATATTACAGATATTAAATCATCTAATTCCAAATTTACTCTAAGCCCTAAAAATTTTATTTTACAGCCGAATGAAAGTATTTTATTAACACTAACGTATCAAGGTACAGATAGTATAAGCGATTATGCAAAATTTATTTTTGAAAGTAATATTTGTGAACAATACTTTTATTCTAATGTAGCTTACAAAAGGAAAAAACCATACAATCCAACCCTTAAGCTTGTACAACCAAATGGTGGAGAGAAATATATTATTGGAGGAGATTCTATAATCAAATGGGAAGGTATTAGCCCCGACGAATTTGTTATGTTAGATTTGAGTATAAACAATGGAAAAGATTGGGAAATAATAGCCAAAAATGTAACAGGTTTAAAATATAATTGGAAAAAGATTCCAAAACCTGAAAGTAACTCATGTCTTATTAGAGTAAGTCAAGGAGAATATCCAGATAATTATAATCCTAACAATCCAGCTCCAGTTGTTAATTGGTTATCAACATTTGGCGGTAATAGTAATGATATTGCCATGAAAATTATTGAAGCAAAAGACGATGGTTCATATTTTATTATAGGGACTACTTCATCTTCCAAAAAAGATACTTCGAAAGTAACTTTGGGTCCTTCGGTTATTAAGGGAGGGACAGACATCTGGGTATTAAGAGTGAATCCATCAAACAAAGATAGTAGTATTATATGGGAAAAGACCTATGGAGGTTATTGGGATGAAAACGTTATAAATGCTATATATACCAAAGATAATAATATCTTAATACTAGGAGAGACTAATTCAAATAATGGTGATGTCACAAATTACAAAGGTACAACTGATATCTGGGCAATTAAAATTAACCCCATTAATGGAAGTATTATTTGGGAAAAGACATTGGGTGGCAGTTTAGAAGAAAAGGCTAATTCTCTTTTCGAATCATCTGATGGCACTTATACTATTGCTGGTTATACAGAATCAACTGATGGGGATTTGCAAAACTCTACATTAGGAAATATATGGATAGTAAAATTAAACCCATCAGATGGGCAAATTTATTGGCAAAAGACCTATCAAAGAGATTTTATAAGCAAGGATTTTTCATTTATCGAATCAACTGATGGAAGTTTTGTGGTTTCAGCTACCACAATTCCTCAGTCTGAAGATACCACAGGTAGCAAAGGGCGAGGTGATATCCTTGTTTCAAAATTTAACAAAGATGATGGAGCAATTATTTGGGAAAATGTATTTGGTGGTAGTTTTCCAGAGAAATCATATCTTTTATTCCAGTCTTCAGATGCTTCATATTTTGTAGTAGGTACTACCGAATCAAGTAATGGCGAAGTTACAATTAATAAAGGTGGTGGTGATATTTGGGTTCTTAAAATAAACTCAAAATATGGTAATATTTTATGGGAAAAGACATTCGGAGGTAGTGGTGCTGAAGTGCCAATTACTTTTTTGGAGGCGAGCGATGCTTCAATAGTTCTTGCTGGTTCAACAAGTTCATACGATGGTGATTTCAATTCCAATAAAGGTGGTAGCGATGCATTTTTATTCAAATTTGATCAAGTAGATGGAAAGCTAAATTGGATTACTACTCTTGGTGGCAGTAATTATGAAATAGTGGAATCTGTAATTGAAAATATTAATGGCTCTTATGTAGTAGCTGGATATTCATCTTCAAAGAATGGTGATTTGGATTCGAATAGAGGCTCTTATGACTATTTTATAAGTGAGTTAGATGATGTTTTTATTTATCAAAGTGATTTATCTGATAATACCTTTTCAAAAATACAACCTCTTCCAATTTCAAAAGATATTGATGTAGGAAAGTGTGTTGTAAATACAAGCAAAGATACATTAATAGCAAATTTTATTTATAATAATGGTTCTTTGCCTTTTAAAGTTAATAATATATATTTACGAGGTGCAGATGCTAGCGCATTTACAATTATTTCAGGCTTCCCCCCATATTTAGTAAATGGCCACAAGTACCAAAGAATAGAGTTTAGATTTGTACCTAATAGAGTTGGAGTGCATAATGCAGAATTGGTAATAATTACTCAGTCCGATACTTTTATACAAAAAATTAAAGGTGAAGGTATAGATCAAAGTATAGAGATTGTTGATAATATTATTGATTTTGGAATTGTCAATGTTGGGAAATATAAAGATACAATACAAGTTGTAACTATTAAAAATATTAGTAATATACCTATTAATATTATAAAATCTCAATATAATCTACCTAATATGATAGATTTTACCACTATATCTGGTGGAGGTAATTTTATTTTACAACCACAAGAAACCAAACTTATGAATCTAAGGTTTTCTCCAAGAGACGAAGGTAGAACTAGTGGTACTTTAGAATTTCATTATAACGGAGTTGGCAGTCCAGCTACTATTCAGTTATTTGGCGAAGGTATCAAAAAAACTCCTAAACTTCAAACATCATTTACATCATTTTCAAATTTAACTTGTGAAGACAGTACTATTAATACCATTGAATTAATTAATAAAGGTGGCGATGATTTGATAATCAAAAAAATTAGTATTATCGGAACTGATGCAATTGATTTTAAAATTAATGAGGCGTTTCCCATTACTATATATCCTGATAGTATATTCAGATTGAATGTTAAATTCAAACCAACATCTACAGGTTATAAAAGTGCTGTTTTACAAATAGAATCGAATTCTGAAAAAGATTCGATCCTCAATCTTGATTTATATGCTGTTAAAAATAATATAGATATTACTGTACCTAATAATATAGATCTTGGATATTTATGTCCAAATGAAAAAAGATTATTTGATTTAGAAATATTAAACAATAGTAGTATAGAGACTAATATTGATATATTAAACGATAGTAATATAACAATATCTTTAGCCAACATAAGATTAAATATAAAACAGAAAGATACTTTAAGATTAGAATTTGAAGGATTAAGTAATGAGGGTATTTTTACTCGGAAAATTGTGATTAGAGATAGTTGTAATAATGAGAAAGAAATTAATATTGTTGGTATAATTGAAGCTCCAAAGGTTGAAATCAATAATTTAGATTTTATTTCTTTAATTGGCGTAAAAAAACAAAAGAATTTATTGATAACAAATAATTCAAATCGCAAAGTAACTTTGAATAGTATAGATGGTATTACAAATCCATTCTCCATAGTAGGCAATCCATTCCCATTAGAGATATTGCCACATACTAATACTTCTATAATGATTGAATTTAATCCAGTTGATACATCAGCAATATCTAATTTATTAGAAGCGAATTTTGATGAATGTTCATTTATTAAACAATTTGAAATAACTGGTAGATCAAGTCAATCAAAGATAATATTAAAGACGATAGAACTATCTGCATTCGCTGGCGAAGAAATTGAAATACCGATTATTTTAGATTCTTCACAAAATATATTATTATCTGGGATTACTTCAATTGATTTGGAATTGGATTATAATCCAACTTTATTGGCACCGTTAGGGTATGATGGCCAAATAAGAAATGATAGTTCTTCATTTATTATTTTAAAAAATATTCCAATTATGGATGGCAATCAAATAACTTTATTAAACGCTAAATTCATTGCTGGTCTTGGCAATGCTAAAGATTGTGAGCTTAAGCTATCTATTATTAATACAAACGGTGGAACAGCTGACGTAACATTAGTCAATGGAAAATTTAATTTGCTAGGGATCTGTAACGAAGGGGGAACTCGCTTAATTAATCCATTTAACAAAATGCAACCATTGGTAATTAGTCCAAACCCAAGCGATGGAAACGTAGAAATTAAGCTCTACTTATTGGAAAAAGAGCATAAAACATTAAATATTTTTAATAATAATGGTATTTTAATTGAACAATTTGATTTGGGAAATAGAATAGGAGAATTAAATCTATTTTTAAATACAAGTAAATATTTGAATGGATTATATTTTATTCAATTACAAACTCCTACAATAATATATAAGGAAAAATTAATAATAATCAAATAGATAGACAAAAATGCCGCTATCAATAAGAAAGTTAATTTGTATAATGAGAATAATCTTTTCTATAATTATTCTAGCAAATGAATCTAATAGATATAGCTTTGGAATTTATAGTATGGATTCGGATCGAATAGCCATAGTGCTGATTTTCAGCGTTTACCATATTGTCCTAGCTGTTCTCCTAGTTTCAAAAATGGTGATGGAGTAGGAGTAAATTCAGGCATTGTATTGATATACCAATAGCTCTAATAAAGCTTATTTCGCTTATAAAGTATTATTTAAAGATCTCAAAAGAGAACTAATAAGTTTAGAGCCAATAACTAAGATTATCATTGGAATACCTACGAAAGGAGCCTTTGAACATTAACTAATAACAAATATTGGGGTTATAGGAATAGATCCAAGTATTAAATATATAGATTTTATTAAAAATCGAATTTACAAAAATTCAGAAATTGAAATAATTGGATATGCAGACCGAACTGGTAATTTAGAGTATAATCAGAAATTAGCTACACAAAGAGCAAAGGCAACTCAAAAATTACTTAATAGATCAGATGCTACTGTAAAAGGTATTGGAAGTGCAATACTAATTTATTCTAGTGATCTACCAGAAGGTAGATTTTATTGTAGAACAGTTGAAATTAATGTAAAAACCAAAATAAACTAAATTAAATTAAATTAAATTGAAGCATAATAAGCAAATGTATAGTAATTTACTATAGAACTATATATTATAAAAAATAATTATTAGTAAATCTTTCGACAAATGGATCGGTCTTAATAGCATTACGATTGATTTTTGATTTTAGGATAATACCTTCTAATGATGTACACCTGCTTAATGCAACATATACCTGACCAGCAGTAAATGAATTACTAATATCAGCTATAATTCTATCAAAAGTTAAACCTTGACATTTATGAACTGTTATAGACCAAGCTAATTTAATAGGAAATTGAATGAATTCACCTATCAATTCTTCTTCAATTTTTTTGCTTTTATCATTCCAATTATATCTAATATTTTCCCAATTATATCGATTAACCTCAATTTCCTTCCCTTTACCTACCTCAATAATAATCATATCGGAATCTAAAGATTTGATATGTCCAATTTTGCCGTTATAATATTTCTTCTCCAAATCATTTCTGATAAACATCACTTGAGCTCCAACCTTTAATTTTAATACTTTGTCTGTTGGTAATAATGAATCTTGAAAATCACCATGAATAATAGCTTCATAAGTATATTCTTGGTGCTCTAATTCATTTAATCTTTTAGTATTAATATTTTCAACAATTTTATTGTGAGTGGCTATTGTAATATAGTCTAAATTATCATTGTCTTTTACAGATGGATTAAATCGTGAATTTAATAAGTCTAAATCATCATTGTTTATACTATTTGTTCTTATTTTATTTAATAAATTTATAAATTTTTCATCTTTTTGTCTATATATCTTTTTTAATTCTATATATTTAGGACTATTATTTATCAAAACATTAGAATCAAAGAAAAATGGGCTTTTATAGTACTTAGACAAAAGCTCCCACTGGTCCTTTGGAACTATAGGAGGTAGCTGATAAGCATCTCCAATTAATAATACCTGTACACCTCCAAAAGCTTCAGATTCATTATCGCGGAATACCCTTAATAACCTATCAATTACATCTAATAGGTCGCACCTAACCATAGATATCTCATCAATGATCAATAATTCTAAATTTACTATTAAATTTTTATGGTTTTTCCGATAAGTAAAAAAGTCAAAAATTGTTCTGGCATCGCCATCATTTTCAAGGTTGTTCCATTTTCTCAGTCTGTAGTCATCAGGTAAATACACACTGGGAGCTATTTTAAAAAATGAGTGTATAGTTTGTCCACCTGCATTAAGAGCTGCTACTCCAGTTGGAGCTAAAACGATTGTTTTTTTGTCAATTATTTTTTTAATATTTTTTAAGAATGTAGTTTTTCCAGATCCAGCCTTGCCTGTTAGATATATAAGTTTTTCCCCATTCTTTACTAATTCTGTAGCAAGATTAAATTCTGTATTATTGTTATCTAACATAAAATTATAATTAATATTACTAATAAAAAATATTATTATACAAATATATTTATAAATTATTATGTTTATTAAAAAATAATTATTATTTTAGTTGTTTTTGATGAGCGAATTATTGTATGTATGAATTGCTAGTCATAGACGACTTTCAAATATCAGCCTTAGGGACAAAAGCTCTATTAGAAGGGCATTCTAACGAATTTAATATATATACTGCCTTCTCAGTCGATCAAGGTGTAGAGATCTTACAAACGAAAAATATTCATTTAGTGCTTTGTGATATACTAATGCCTGAAAAAGACGGGTTTGATGCTCTTCGTTCTATTAAAGAAAACTTTCCACATACTAAAGTAATGTTTTTATCTATGAACGAGGATAAATCAATACTATACAAGGCATTAGCTTTTGAAGCAGATGGTTATCAATTTAAAAATATATCAAAAGATGAACTGATAAATTCAATTCATATAGTATTAAATGGTAAAAAGTATTTTAATTCAAGAATAGTCGATATATTGTATAATGAATTAGTAGAGTTTGCTGATATAATAATTAAGAATAACCCTAATAAATACCCTTTGTTGCAGAATTCAAAAATCTTCAATCCAGATAATTCAGAAACTATTTGTTTAAAGACAATTTATCAGCAATTGACTAATCGAGAAATTGATATTTTTAATATGATAGGGGAGAACCTTAATACTAAGACGATTGCCGAAAAATTAAACATAAGTGTTTTTACGGTGAGTACTCACCGTAAAAACATATATTCTAAATTAAATTTACCTAATCTTAAAAGTTTAAAAAAATTAGCTATAAATATTAAAATGTCTCAATCACTAGAAGATTGATCTATTAATACTACCAAATAAGTCAATTTTATGCTTTTTAAGCCAGTCCATTCCATCTGCAGCTGCCTTAGCTGCTGCTATATTAGTAATACATAAAATATTGTTATTTAGAGCCGCAGACCTAATTAATAAGTCATCTTGATATGCTTTTCTACCAAGTGGTGTATTAATTACTAATTGAATATTACCACTATTTATCATTTCCACTATATTAGGATGGCCTACATCTATTTTTTGTAGTAAAGAACACTGCACTCCTTCTACATGCAAGTAGCTATAAGTTCCTAATGTTGCATATATAATAAAACCTAATTGATGCAATTTTTTAGCAATTGGAACAACTTGCTTCTTATCATAGTCATTTACACTAATAAATACATTCCCTGAAATAGGTAATTTATTCCCTGCAGCTAATTGAGATTTAACATAAGCTTCACCAAAAAATTCACTTAATCCCATTACTTCACCTGTAGATAACATTTCTGGGCCCAATACAGTGTCTACTCCCGGGAATTTTCTAAATGAAAATACAGGAGTTTTTACTGCATAATGGTTTTGGCTACTAAATTGAGGTAAGTTTAATTCATCAAATTTATAACCAGCCATAGCATAAACACTAAGCTTAGTCAAAGGTATCCCACTAGCTTTTGAAATAAAAGGTACAGTGCGTGAAGCTCGAGGGTTGACCTCAATTAAATATACATCATCGTTGTAAATTGCATATTGAATATTAATAAAACCGATTATACCTAATGATTTGGTAATTTGATAAGTTAATTCTCTAACCTGATCTTTAATATGAGCAGATAAGCTGAATGGAGGCAATACTGAGCAACTATCGCCTGAATGAACCCCAGCTTCTTCGATATGCTCCATTATACCGCCAATTATCACTTTATCACCATCTGAGACAGCATCTACATCAACTTCAATAGCATTCTCAAGGAATTTATCTATCAGAATCGCTTGTTCTTTTTCAACATTGATAGCATTTTCGATATATCCCTTTAACTCATCTTTGGTATATACAACTGCCATACCTCTACCACCTAACACATAAGACGGGCGTACGATAACCGGGTAAGTAATCCTTTCAGCTATTTTGTCGGCTTGTTCGAGATTATAAGCTACATCTCCAATAGGATATTTAATATCAGTATGCTTTAAGTATTCAATTAATTTACCTCTATCTTCGCATATATCAATAATCTCTTGTTTAGTGCCTAATATTTTAATTCCTCGTTCAAAAAGTTTTTTAGACAATTTAAGAGGAGTCTGACCACCTAATTGAAGAATAATACCATCTGGGCTTTCTAATTCAATTATATTTAACACATCTTCAATAAATATAGGCTCAAAATAAAGTTTATCTGAAGTATCGTAATCAGTCGAAACTGTTTCTGGATTACAGTTAATCATTATTGTCTCAATACCAAGTTTTTTGAGTTCCATAGAAGCTTGAGAAGCACAATAATCAAATTCTAATCCTTGACCAATTCTAAAAGGTCCTCCACCTAATACTATATATTTAGTTTTAGATGATGGGAATGATTCATTTTCTCTCTGATAAGTTGAATAATAATAAGGAGTTTGCGCTTCAAATTCGCCAGCACAAGTATCAACTTTTTTATAAGTCGGCGTAATATTAAAGTCATTACGCATATCTTTGATTTCAATTTCATCTAATCCAGCTAAAGTAGAAATTTGAGAATCTGAAAATCCGGACTGCTTTGCTTTTCGTAAAAGGTTAGGTGTAATATAAGTCCTAGTGCTTGCAATCTCGTTTTCAATTTCAACAATTTGTAATATATTTTGCAAAAACCACTTATCAATTTTCGTGATTTTGTAAATATCATCTACATTAAAACCTTTCTTGAAAGCAGCCTTAATATAAAAAAGCCTTTCAGGGTTTGGTATTCTTAATTGTTCAATAATATCTTCTATACTTTCAATATTATTGATAGAGTCAATATTTAATCCATCTGCACCTATTTCTAACGATCTACATGCCTTTTGTAAAGCTTCTCTAAAGTTAGCTCCAATAGACATTACTTCACCTACTGATTTCATTTGTGTATTTAATTCATTTTTAACTTTAAACTTCACAAAATCAAATCTTGGGATCTTGACGACTATGTAATCAATTACTGGTTCGAACGAGGCTGGTGTAGTTAAAGTAATATCATTTTGAATCTCATCAAGGGTAAGTCCTACAGCAAGCTGTGCAGCTATCTTTGCAATCGGGAAACCAGTTGCTTTAGATACAAGAGCCGATGATCTTGATACACGGGGATTCATTTCTATGATTCTAATATCACCATTATCTGGATTAACAGCAAATTGGATGTTAGACCCACCAGTGGCAACCCCTACTTTTCGAATTACTTGTAGAGAATAATCACGAAGTTTCTGAAATTCTACATCATTCAATGTTACAGCTGGTGCTACTGTAATACTATCTCCAGTATGGACTCCCATAGGGTCAAAATTTTCAATAGAACTTACAATAATAGCATTATCATTCAAATCTCTAATGACTTCAAATTCAAATTCTTTCCAACCTAGCAAGGATTCCTCTACTAATATTTCATTAATAGGGGACAAGTTAAGCCCATTAATTACAATATGATGAAATTCTTCTAAATTATGAGCAATGCCTCCACCAGATCCTCCTAAGGTAAGTGAAGGTCTAATAATAGAAGGAAATCCTATTTCATTCACAAATTCAAGAGCATCTTTTAAAGAGCTAACAGTTTTGCCATAAGGAGATTGGATACCTATTTCATTCATAGCTATTCTAAATAATTCTCTTTTCTCTGCAACTTCAATAGATTTGGTGTTTACACCTAATAGTTCAATGTGGTACTTTTCGATTATACCCTTTTCTGCTAAATCTAATGCAGCATTTAGTGCTGTTTGCCCTCCAACTGTCGGCAAAATAGCTTCGATTTTTTCTTTTTTAATTATTTGTTCTATAATTTCTGAATTGATAGGTTCTATATATACCTTGTCTGATAGTTCTGGATCGGTCATTATGGTTGCAGGATTAGAATTCAAAACAACAACGTAATAACCCAAAGATTTTAAAGCTTTGACTGCTTGCGAACCAGAGTAATCAAATTCTCCTGCTTGACCAATGATTATTGGTCCAGCACCAATCACTAATATTCTGTTAATATCTGTTCTTTTAGCCATTTTTTAATTTAACCGTATTATAAAAGTTATCAAAAACTATTGTACTTGCATCATTAGGACCTGGTGAAGCTTCTGGATGAAATTGGACAGAATTTATTGGCAAATATTTGTGCTTCATACCACTTACAGTATTGTCGTACAAATGCAACCAAGTAAGTTCCCAGTCGCTATTTTCGAAAAAGCTATTCATGGAAATAGCATAATTATGACTTTGAGCTGTAATATACACTCTACCAGAACTGATATTTTTTACTGGATGATTACCACCATGATGCCCAAAAGGTAATTTCTCTATATTAAGATTAAATGCTTTGCCAATCAACTGATGCCCAAAACATATTCCAATTACAGGTATTTCATTTTTAACAAAATCTATAATAAATTTATCAATATTTTTTACAGTTCTCGGATCACCTGGTCCATTAGTTAGAAATACAGCATCAAAATCTAATTCAGAAATATTTTTTTCAAAATTATCATCGAAAGGGACTAAATATATCTTATTATAATAGCGATTCAGATTATTAACAATATTTGCCTTTACACCAAAATCGACAACTAATAAGTTAATATCAGACTCGTTATTACCTTCTATTAATTCAATATGCTCATTAATAACTTGCCTATATAGATCAAAATTAGATATAGGTGGGTAGTTTTTTATCATTTCTAAGAACTCAACAGGCGATATATCCAAATTAGTAATACCACCATTAATAGCTCCATAATTACGTATTTGTTTGGTTAAGCTTCGAGTATCAATTCCATAGATTCCTGGAATACTGAATTCAAAAAGAAATTCGGTAAAAGATTCTTTGGATTGATGATTAGATGCAATTGATGATAAATCACTAATAATTATAGCATTAGTATGAATTTTAGGTGATTGTAGGTTAAGTTTACTTACTCCATAGTTACCAATAAGAGGAAAAGTAAAACAAATAATTTGTCCTTTTCCAGAAGGGTCTGTAATGATTTCTTCATAACCAGTCATAGCAGTATTAAATACAAACTCTCCATATACTGTGCTTGGTGAAGAGAAAAATTCACCATAATCATAATATCCATTATCTAACATTATGAGCGCTTTATTCTTCATATTTTTCCTTTTTTCTAAAATTTCCAATTAATAATAAAGGTAAAGTAATTATCAAAGTAAATATAGCTATCCATTTTCCTAATTCAAATTGTTGGGATCTAAATTTTAATTCAACAATAGATTTACCTTTTGGAACAATAATACCTCTTAAACTATAATTGGCTTTGTATAATTTAGAAGGAGTGCCATCGACAGTAACTTGCCATGCTGGGTACCAAATTTCACTTAATATTAATATTCCATCTTTATCATTATTTAGAATTTTTAATTTGATATAATTATTTTTATAATCTACAATTTCGACATTTGGTTTAGATTCAACAGAATCATTAGTAATAGTTTTGGTAATACCGGGATCTTCTTCTAATATTACTTCTTTAAAATAGTTAATGTTTTCATTGGGCATAACTTCTTTGATTTTATTAGTAGGTATAATTCTGTAATTATAAACCATCCATGCTCGAGGTAATCTATCTGTATTTTCAAAGAAATAAGCCTGTCCACGATCTTTATCTATTCTCAATTCATATTTAACATTTAGTAAATCATAAATTTTTTCGCTACTATTTAATGCAGGATTTACTCGTGATAGCACCAAAGGGTTATAACCTTCTGTATTTTGAAAAGCATCTATCATACCTTGGTTCCTATTAGTTGCCATAAAAGGTGGGTTATATGATCGAGTATTTACTCTATACATATTATTTAGATCTTTATTCTTAAATGACTCTATTAGATTTTTATCTATGGTATATGAATCAGCAATATTTTTATTACTTGAATTAAAACCTGAATGAGCTGCATACAACTCAATGAATACAATAATAGCTAATATAATACCAGAGTTAATATAATTTATTTTTTTGGCATTTAATAAATATAATA
>JBDHXE010000061.1:0-12475 GCA_039810525.1 Chlorobiota bacterium
ATGGTACCGATAAAAATCTTGATAGATTCAATTCTGGGTTTGCATACCAATGGTTTCTAAATAATTTTACTGCCAAAGCCCAAATGGGATACCAATACGGTACCAAAGGCAATAAAGATGTATCAGCATATTTACTTGGTATATATGTAGGATACAAAGTAAATGAAAATTGGGACTTCAAATTGGGAACAGAAATGTTTTCAGGTACTTCACCTAACGAAACCAACAAAATTAACACATACGACGATTATATTGGCGAAAAGCACTCATTCTTAGGATTTATGGATTATTTTAATACTGCTCGCAATTCGTATATGGGGCTTGGAGTTAATGATTATTACCTTACTGCAAACTATACCATATCACCAGCTTGGTCTGTCGTCTTAACTCCACACTACTTCTTATCAAATCAAGAAAGTATCAATGGCAAAAATGATTATGGTATGGAATTCGATCTTAGCATCAAATACAATATGCAAAAAGGTATTTCTATAGAATGGTTCAATGGCGTATTCTTACCCGGAGAGCTAATGAAAAATATGTACCAAGTTGGTACCAAAGAACGTAACGACCCCGGATTTGCAAGCTATCTTGTATTTAATGTAAATATTTAATGAAAACAATAAAATAATTGTCAATTTATCATATCATTAGTACATTATCTTAGATAAATAATTACTTTTGATTATGATTAAAACAGAAATATTAATAATTGGTTCGGGTATTGCAGGCTGTGTAGCCGCAATATCCGCAGCCGATAGAGGCAAAGAAGTTTTCTTAGTTACCAAAACTAAAGAATTACTAAGTGGTAATACCCCTTGGGCACAAGGAGGAATTATTTATCACGGTACTAGTGACAACAAAGATAAACTTAAAAATGATATAATTACCGCTGGCGATAATATTTGTTGGGAGCCCGCAGTAGATCAAATTAGCGAATTAGGCCCTAAATATGTCCAAAATATTCTAATCAACCGATTAAATATACAATTTGATAAAAATCAAAATGGACAATTACATTTAACTGCCGAAGGAGCACACTCCCAGCCTCGAATTATTCACTCCAAAGACCGAACTGGATATACTATCCATGAGGGATTGATAAAAGAAGTTACAAACAACCCTAATATAAAAGTTATTACAGAACATACAGCCATAGACTTACTTACTTTGTCGCACAATTCAGTAAATCCGCTCGATATATACGAAAAACCAGCTTGCTTTGGTGCTTTGGTTCTAGATAATAAATCAGGTAAAGTATTCCCTATATATGCGGCTAATACAATTTTGGCTGCTGGCGGTATAGGGCAAATTTATTTACACTCTACCAACCCAGCAGAAGCCACTGGCGACGGCTTAGCTATGGCTTGGCGTGCTGGTGCACGATGCTTCAATCTACAATATGTACAATTCCACCCAACTACATTTTATGGCGATAAAGATAGATTCCTAATATCCGAAGCCGTACGTGGCGAAGGCGGAATTTTAATAGACAATATGGGTAGAGAATTTATGCACCATTATCATGAGCTCGGTTCATTAGCTCCTCGTGATATTGTAGCAAGAGCTATACACGAGACTATGCTTGAGACAGAGCATCCATGTGTATATCTCGATATTACTTCAAAAAACAAAAATTGGTTAAAAAATAGATTCCCTACTATCTACAATCACTGCTTAGCTGCAGGAATAGATATTGCAAACGAACCAATACCCGTTGTACCTGCCGCTCATTATATGTGCGGAGGCGTTGGAGTCAATCTTAATGGCCGTACATCACTGCAAAGACTATTTGCAGTAGGCGAAGTATCATGCACAGGAGTTCATGGTGCCAATAGATTAGCATCAACTTCATTGCTCGAAGCTGTAGTATGGGGATGGCAAGCTGGCAACGAAGCATCTAATAATATAGATAATAATATGTATTTCCCTGAAATATATCAATGGGAAGATGGGCAAGAAGATATAGACGTAGCACTAATTACCCAAGATTGGCTTACTATCAAAAATACTATGTGGAATTACGTAGGATTAATAAGAACACGCCAGCGTATGCTCCGAGCTCACCATACTCTAAGACATTTACAATCAGAAATAGAACAATTCTACCAGAAAGCTAAAATGGGGAGACCAATTATACAACTTAGGAATGGAGTGCAGACTGCTATAGCTGTTACATTAGCTACTTTGGAGGCACGTGTAAGTCGTGGCACTCACTTTATTAAATTTTAATTAAACAAGGATAAATTATATGAATATAGCAATATTATGTGGCGGTATTTCTACCGAAAGGAATGTATCAATCACTGGTGGCAAATCAATAAAAGAAGCCCTTTTGTCATTAGGGCATAACGTCAAATTAATAGATCCTGCTTATGGCGACAAAGGTGATAATTCACCAGATTTAGAAAATGCTAATATGAGTTTTGAACCTACCTTAGAAGATATTAATAAATTTAACCCTCGTAAATACATAGAATGTATCAATTCAGAAATTTTTAATGATATTGATGTAGCCTTTTTAGTACTGCATGGACAATATGGCGAAGATGGGCTTACTCAGTCCCTATTAGAATTCAGAGGCATACCTTATACTGGAAGTGGTGTAGCTGCTTCTGCACTCGCATTCGACAAAATTAAAACTAAATTAATTTGCTCAGCAGCTGGTATCCTTACTCCTAATTGGACACAAGTCCACAAAAAAGACATTGATATAGAAGGATTAGGCAAAGAAATTAGAGAATTAGTTGGTAAAAAATTAGTAATCAAACCCAATACACAAGGCTCTACCGTAGGGCTCACTATAATAAAAGATGGGAATACAGCCGATATAGAAGAAGCCATTAAACTCGCTGCCATTTACTCAGATAATGTATTAATTGAAGAATACATAGAAGGCAAAGAGATTACTGTTGGTATAGTGGGCGATGAAGTATTACCAGTGATAGAAATTATTACCGAAGACGGATTTTATGATTACCAGCACAAATATACCAAAGGCAAAACAAACTATATTTGCCCAGCTGAGATAAGCGATGATATAGCAGAATTTTCGCAAAATATGGCTATGACACTATACAAAACTATTGGCTGTTCTGGATTTGCCAGAATAGATTTTAGATTAGACCACGAAGGTCAGCCTTTTTGCTTAGAATTAAATTCTATCCCCGGGTTCACATCGCAGAGCTTAGTGCCTATGGCTGCTAAGGCTATTGGTATAGAATTCCCAGAACTGTGTCAAATGCTTATTGATATAGCTTTAGAAAAACAAAAAAAGTAATGATTAATCAAACAATTCATATATCTCAATAAAAAGGATTAATTTGATGGACAATAATACAGAAATCGAAAAGATAAATTATGATTCTTATCCCAAAAAAATTAAGCCAAATGTATAGTAAAGCCATTAATAGCAATAATCAAATAATATGTTTCAAGTTAAATTAAAAACAGAGAGCAGTAAAACAATCTTTATTTTACTTGCACTATTAAGTCTAACTCCGATAATATCACCTCCAATAGCTCTATTGATTGGTATTATTTTTGCCCAATTTATTACAGTGCATCCATTCCAGCAATACAACAAGAAAGCTACCCACCTACTACTTCAAGTGTCTGTGGTAGGTTTAGGTTTCGGTTTGAATATTCAAAGTGCTTTAAAAGCAGGTCAGGAAGGCATTATATATACCATCGCTTCTATATTTGGTACCCTATTATTAGGATATTTATTAAGCAAATTAATGAAAATTGATAAAGTGAGTTCATTCCTCATATCTGGAGGTACTGCCATTTGCGGTGGTAGCGCTATCGCAGCTTTATCACCTATAATCGGAGCAAATGAAAAGCAGATTAGCGTTTCATTAGGAGTAATATTTATTTTAAATTCAGTAGCATTATTTATTTTTCCAATAATAGGGCACATTCTAAATTTATCCCAATCAGATTTTGGTCTATGGTGCGCCATAGCTATACACGATACTAGCTCAGTAGTAGGTGCTGCAGCTAAATATGGCAATGAATCTTTACAAATCGCTACTACAGTCAAGTTAGCCAGAGCATTATGGATAATACCTTTATCGTTTGCAAGTGCATTTATATATAGAAGTGCAAACACAAAAGTCAAAATCCCCTATTTCATTGCATACTTTATATTAGCTATTATTATCAGTACCTATATACCATTTATTAACAATATAAGCCATTATATTGTGGATATATCAAAAGCTGGGCTTACCCTTACACTATTTTTGATTGGCTCAGGCTTATCACAGACACTTATCAAATCCGTGGGTATCAAACCATTTTTGCAGGGAATGATTTTATGGATTATTATATCATTATCCTCATTAATTGTAATTATTAATTATTAATTACCTATTAAAAATACAACATTAATAAAATTTTATTAAATATTGCTAACCAACCAGTCCATTTATTACTAATATTAAATATAAAATATCTCCTTTCGATTATATTTTGAAAGGAGATATATTAATTAACAACACGATGTATTCTATTAGGACTTATATGAAAATTTTCTACTTAGCTCATTTAGTCTCTTTTTACTATTATTTCACCACTCATAGTAGGATGAATAGAACAATAATAATGCAAATCCTTATGCAGTACAGTTGCATAAGACTCTCCGGGTGCAAAATCCCCAGACAATCTCACACTATCGGTGCTATTAGAAATATTGTGAGCTACTATCCCTTTATTTATCCATAAAATAGTATCACCATAATTTACTGTTAGCGTATGCGGCTCAAATTGCATATTATCAATAATTACAGTATCTACCTTGTTTACTATATACTGCTCTGCTAACTTATTATTCGAATTGCAAGCATATCCTAAAATCAGAATTAAAATTCCAAATACTTTAGCTATAATTATTCGTATTGCTTTCATATTGCCAATATACCTTACTTTAACTTGTCTTTTGCCAACTTAGCCATCTCATAGTGATGATTAAGCAATGGAGAAACCTTAGTTAGTAATCCTTTTAGCTCTTCATTTTTGGATTGTGGGATCAAAGTTGTTTTTACAGTATTTATAACTTCTTCGTGATAGTTCACTTCGTTTTCGATATAAGCTTTATCAAATTCTGACCCTTTTAAGCTCTTAAATTTCTTTTCCAATTCTCTCTCACCTTTTAGCAAAGACTGAGTAGTAGGATTATCTTTTGGAGTTACACCCAATTTAGTAGCCAAAGCTACCGCTTGCTTAATAATACTTTCGTGATCTTTAATCATAGTAGTAGCAAATTTCCTAATTTCTGCATTAGTACTCTTTTGCAAAGCTATTTTACCATAATTAACATCTATTTGATTAGCAGTTACAGCTATCGAAGCAATCTCAGGATCAGTAAGTGCATTATTTGATTTTTGTGAATATGCAGCAACTGATAATAAAGCTATTGCTACCAAAATACTTACCCCAAGATAAAAATAATTCTTATTGGTCTTCATAGTATTACCCTCATTTGTGGGCTCTAATTATTATATAATTAAAGTGGTTTGTAGTAAATCGTAGAACCCATTAGCGATTTTTGCAAATCACATAAAGTTTCTAAATTTGATTAGATTAGATTTGTTAGCCGAAGCTTATAAAGTGCTAGCAAAATTAATTGATTATTCTATATCAATTATAATATATTAACGCATAGGAAACAAAATAATTTTAAAATAATTGCAAGATTTTACTTTTTAAAAAAAAATAAAATATAGTATGAGCTTGAAGTATTTAATCGATAATTATAGTAAAAAATCAAGCTGGTGGAGCGGCAATACTTTATTCTCATTATTTACAAAAATACCTGACTTCTTAATTTCACCTATAGACTCATTGCTATCATTACGTTGATAAAAATTAGTAGCAATATTGCCCAGATAAATAGCCTCTACCCCACGCTGCTTCAAAGAGCTAAGTTTGTTATAACCATTTTGATTTACCTCCCATACCTTCAATTTATTATAAATACTGTCATTTTCGTCTATCCAATTATTATTATCATTATCGTAAGATTTTAATTCCTCAAAAGCATTACCACTGGCTGCCCCTACCAATTCCAAACCATTGTTTACCACATTATCATTATTAGAATCTATTACTAAAAAACCCTTCCCACTTTTAAGAAATGGAATACTACTCAATACTCCATTAGATTCCAGATCAAAATCAAAAGTACCAGAATCTAACAACTCAGAAGAACCGTCAAAATTAATTATTAATGGATCTTTTTTTTGCTTACTTATTTCAATTACATTTTTAGACAACTGAGCATTGTTATACTCCATATTCATCTGTAAAGAAAATTCTATTTTTTTACCATCAGAAGTATTTATTACACCCTTAGCTTCGTAGTTTGATTGCTGATGCTCTATCAACAAATCAGATCTTTCATATTTAATCCTCCAATTCACATCATCTAGACTAGTGAATCTACTATTATTGCGATCTACATTTTCTTGTGCTTTGCTATAATCTGCATATACAAAATCGAAATCCTTATTATAAAGCTCTTTAAGTATCTGCTTCAATAATTCAATTTTAATATCAAGCTGACTATCCCCCGTGCTTCGTTTGTTATCAGAATTAGCACCATCTTTATTATGAGATTGCCTTGTAGCAATAGGAGCAGTATTGTCAAAAGGCTTCTCTACAAATATCTTAATATTTTCAGAAGCTTGCTTGACCTTAAAACTCTCATTTTCGCTTTTAAAAGATATTTCAGATGTATTAATATTCATATATATATACCACTATTTTTTATATATTATCGGAACTTTTATTATTTTGCTTTAATTATTTTTATAAAAAATTAAATAAATAATGAAAAAACTGATATTTAGCGAAGAATTAATAGAAGCAGCAGTATTTTTAGATGGCGACCTACCAGATTTTAAGAATTTGAGACTCGACAAATCGACCAAAATAATAGCCGCAGACGGAGCAGCAGACAAACTACTACACAACAATTTCATTCCAAACATTATTATAGGAGATATGGATTCAATTGATTTAAGCAAAAATATATATAATAATATTGAAATTTTGAAAGATATAGATCAAGAAACTAATGATTTTGAAAAAATATTAATTTTTGCATTAAATCAAAAATATAGAAACATACTAATATTTGGTTTGCACGGCGGAGAATTAGAGCATACACTCAACAATATTAGTGTGCTACTCAAATATCAGCATCTATTTGGCTCAATAATCATTTTAGACAAAGATAGATATTGCCTATATATCGACCAATCAATTAAATTACAGTTAAAAAAAGATGAGCTTATATCTATAATTCCATACCCAAAATGCAAAATTCAAACTAACGGATTATATTGGGAACTAAATAACGAATGGCTCGAGCAAGGTAAACGCGAAGGCGCCAGAAACAAATGCAAAAATGAAAACATTACAATTAATTTAGAAAGCGGTGCCTACTTCTTATTTTTTGACAATAGATATCCTAAATTTATTAAATTTGAATAAGTATATTATAAAAAAATTCCTTGATTCGCAACAAATCAAGGATTATTACCAAAATTCATATCTAATATAATATTAATAATTAAATTTGTATGCAAAACCAATTAAAATAACATGCTTCATTTGTGTTGCTGGACCCACAGTCTTATCATCTCTATTGATTACAATTTTATCATCATAAACCATATTCAAATTAAATCCAGCATTAATATATTCATTCACTTTAAAATTAAGCCCAAATTCCCAATTTACAACTACTGTAGATAGCGAATTGAAAGGAGCAAAAAGATTGAGCCTTGTTCGTAAATCTACATTCTCAAAAATTGATTTTTGAATCAACATATCATAAGTAGCACCAAGCTCACTTTTAATATTCTTGCCCGGATCCACACCAAAGGCACCTACGCTCGACAAACTATCATTTAGCACAAATATCACTCTATTCGACAAAGGTGATAAATATATATCAATAAAATCGGTAGGCTTATAGTTCATACCAAACCCAACAGTCAGATATCCCGGAGACATAAAATCAGATATTTTATAATAATTACCCAACGAATCTACCTTATTATAGTCGAAACCTTCGTCAAATTGAGTTCTGAAATCAAGCAGAGCACTATAACTTAGATGGCTCGTAGCCCTATGTCCAAATTTAGAAGAAATTATCAACCTATCATCTGTTTTTCTAAAATTTTCACTACCAAGTTTAATCACACCATAGCCCGCTTCTATAGAATTAGCCCACGATATATTCCTAGCTATATAATTAATACCCAGACCCGTATTGCCGCCTATAGAGATAGAATTATTACCACCACCAGCCCAATTAGACAAACCTACACTTGAGAAATTAATACCAACCAACCCCAACCTATCTAACTTAATAGTCGAATCACTATCAGCATAAGTCATATCCAATTTATCTAATGGCAACGAATACAACGGTGATAACATTACACTAACCAATAAGAATACATAAACTATACTCTTCATTACTAATTCCTTTTCTTAACAATTATTATCAATGTTTTATCTTTCATCCAAAATTCTTCTGGATTTTTAATCTTCATAAACGATCCACCAGACGGTGATTCTATAAATTCTAAATATTTTTTATCATGATTAGAAACTATTTGATCTATTACAAAACTCGAAGGAAATGCCAGCAAAGTATCCGAAGTAATATCAATTTTTTTAAACAAACCAATATTAGCCTCAGGCGTAGGCACATATTTGCCGCCTATTCCCAAAAATCCCTCGCCCTCCATAGCAATAATATGCCTCTTTTCTAAATCTTCCTCAGTGCCAATCACATAATAAGCAGTATTCTTCTGCTTTCGCGTCTCAGTAGCTAATTGCTCGGCTTGACCTTTTCCTTCTAAAGCTATATCTCTTTCTGTAATTACAATCTTTAATTTATCTTCTAATTCATTTATACGTATATCTTGATTTTTGATAATATTATCTTTCTCTACTATAATAGCCTCTATAGTTTTAAGCTTATCCTCTAATAATTTATTACTATTAGAGAGTTTTTTAAGTTGAAGTTGCAAATTTTTAATTTCATCATTTTTGTTACTAAGTTGGAAAGATAAATATTCAATCTTTTGCAGGATATCACGTTCCAAATTTTGAGTTTCGATAGTTTGAGGCACATTAGATAACTTAGTTAATTCGTCATCTATCTTATTTATCAGGCGTACAGCAGAAGCGTAGCTCTTCAAAATAGAATCTTGTGCTGCTACAAACTTTTGCTCTGAAGTATTATTTTCAGAAATTTGATTAACTACCTCTTCAGGTTTATTGCCAGAGTCCTTATCGCAGGATAGCATAAGAAACGCTGTCATAACAAAGATTAATAAATACTTCATTTAGCCTCCTCAATTAAATTATACTTATTACTCACATCATTGACGCTCTTCAATTTTACCCTACCATTATTATCAATAATTATTACCAATTCTCCAATTACATCAGCATTGATCTTTCGCTGCTTCAAATTAATATTACCATAACCTTTTATTTTTTTGGATAGCCCTATATTTAATGTAAACTCAAACGAATCACTCACTGTATCTATAGAATTAATATCAAACAAAACAGTCTCTATACTGCCATCTATAGATTCGCGTGTGCCAGCATAAGTTTTGATAATATCATATTGAGTGAGTTTAGTTTCTCTTTCGTACTTGATAGTATCCTGACTTTTAGTAATATTACCTTTGCTATCTATATTCAGAATTTTAGAAGCTAATAGATAAATCACAACCGTAATTATCAATATTGCCGCAAGCAATATCGAAAACCACAACCATAATTGATTTTTGTTACCTGTAGATGAAATACTCATACTCAACTAAATTAATCTAACAAACTATAGTGGAGATGTTTTGTCAGCCAACCAATCTCTTAGTTCTTGCGACAGATCATCTTTTACACTATTATATACTCTTTGATGATATTCATTCAGCCAATTAATTTCATCATCATTTAATAAATCCTTTTTGATAGGCTTCTTATCAATTGGGCAAAGAGTCAATACTTCAAAAGTATAAAACTTACCAAACTCACTTGCACCAGCTTCTATTACATTTACCAAATTTTCAATTCTAATACCAAACTTACCAGCTCTATACATACCCGGTTCGTTAGATATAATCATCCCCGGGACTAATGTTACAGGATTCTCATCCATTCTAATATTTTGTGGTCCCTCATGTACATTCATAAAACATCCTACTCCGTGCCCTGTACCATGACCATAATTTTGCAATCTTTGCCATAGCCCATGGCGAGCTAAGATATCTAATTGTGAGCCACGAGTATGAGTAGGAAATATAGCTAAATTCAGATCTATATGCCCTTTGAGCACCAAGGTATAATCTATCATTTCTTCTTCAGTAGGTTGGCTACCAAGATAATACATCCTTGTAATATCAGTAGTACCATCATAATACTGCCCACCGCTATCTAACAAGAAAAAGCCATCTTTATGTAGCTCTACATTTGTTTTGGTCGATGAGCTATAATGCACTATAGCACCATTACCTTTATAGCCAGCTATTGTGCCAAAACTCTCACCAAAAAACATATCAGACTCAGCTCTAATACCTCTAAGTACATCCATAGTAGTTAGTTCACTTATCTCTACTTTGCCTAAGTTGTTTTCTAACCAATATTGAAATTTGACCATCGCTATACAGTCGCGCTGCATAGCAGCTCGCATACCATCAAGCTCTATATTGTTTTTGACCGCCTTCATCATAGTAGTAAAATTCATACCCTCTACTATCTGGCAATTACTTGGTATCATACTACTTAGCCCAGCATTTATGCGTGCTGGATCGATATATACCTTTGCATTGGCACTAATATTCTTTACAGAAGAATATATATCATCATAATTACGGATAACAATTCCACTTTTGTGCAATTCTTCTGATAGACCGCTTTCTACCTTATCATTATATATATACAATTCTGCTTTGTCTTTAGTAATAATAGAATAGCAATATGCCACTGGATTGTAAGCAACATCTCTCCCTCTAATATTAAACAACCAGCAAATATCATCTAATGAAGCTATAATATGGGTATCTACACCTTTTTTGGCCATTTGATTACGCACATTTGCTAATTTATCCTCGCGCGACACACCTGCATATTTAATAGGCTGTGCAAAAATCTTCTCTCTTGGAATGGCAGGCCTATCCTCCCATATTTCATCTAATAAATCATAGTCCGAATTGACTTTGATAGACCAATAATTAAAAAGTAAACGCCATTGCTTGTCTAGCCCATAAGGTACACACATACCATCGTAACCTACAGTATTACCAGCAGACAAATTATTAACTATCCAATTAGTAAAATCTGGGACATCATCTTTACCTAATTTAAATACCTCTATTTCAGTACCCTTCAATTCTTCTTCCGATTGAAGCCAATATCTCGAATCTACCCATAGCCCAGAATGATTTTTGGTAACAACAAACTTAGCAACAGAGCCCGTGAATCCCGATATCCATGTTTTAGCTTTCCATCGCTCAGCTACATATTCACTAATATGTGGGTCAGTACTTGGGATAATATAGGCATCCAAACCTTTGGCTATCATTGTAGCTCTTAATTTTGCTACTCGTTCATTTATATTCATAGTAATATATTAATTTTATTAAACATAAAGTAAAAAACTAAACATAAACATAATTTATCTAACAACAAAAATATTATTTTTTAATACATTAACAACATTTTAATTATAACATATTAACTACAAAACTAATATTTAGCAATTATTAAACAAATTATAAATATAGGTTAAGAAGCATATTACCCTAATTTTATTTTATAATTTATGCATAATAGAGTATAATTTTATTCTCAATACAGTTAGCCCTATTATACTAACAGAGCTAATAGGCATTAAGATAGCCGCAAATAGTGGCGATAGCTCTCCCATTGCGGCATAAGTCAAGCCTACTATATTGTATAAAAATGAAATTATAAAACTTACAATTATTGTCCTTTTTGCAAAATATGACAACTTAATAAAATCATATAGCCTTGTCAAATTATTAGCTTGGAGTATTCCATCGGAGCCCGGTGTAAAATTAGCAGTATCCTCAGATATTGCTATACCTATATCAGCTTGCTGCAAAGCACCCAAATCATTTAGCCCATCACCTATCATTAGCACCCTATCTCCAGCTAACTTCATACTTTTGATAGTATTAATTTTATCATCTGGCATATTATTAAACTGTAGATCTGCTTCTTTGCCTATTACATCTTCTAATACTTCCCTATCCGAATCATTATCGCCAGATATAACTTTTATTTTAAACTTCCCCTTCAATTCATCAAATATTTGCTTCAAGCCCTCTCGTAATTTAGATGAAATAGCATAATATCCAATATATTCATTATTAATAGATACATAAACAGTAGATTCATTCAGAAAATCATTATTATT
>JBDHXE010000062.1:0-12257 GCA_039810525.1 Chlorobiota bacterium
AGCTTCTAATAGTGCATCTCAGTTTTCGCTAATACCACCTAATAATGCTTCGGGCAATTTTACTAAGGTAACTCAAAGGGTGCCTATAAAAATTTCGATAGATGGTGATAAACAAGGTGATAATATTAATAATATAAATATTATTTCTGGTATGTCGGCTGAGATAAGAATCAAGAAAAATCAATAGAGTTAGCTGATTATGAGTATTAGAAATGCAATTAAGGGTGTAAGAGGTAAGATAGGTCATTTACATAATGATACTGAGCAGGCTCATCCAACTTATAAGTGGTGGGTATTGTCGAATGTAATGATCGGTACATTTATGGCTGTACTCGATTCTACTATTGTGAATGTAGGTTTGCCCAAAATAATGGCATCGTTTGGTGTTGGGCTTGATAAAATAGAATGGGTGTTAACAGCATATATGTTGGCTATGGCGGTAATGTTACCTACTTCGGGATGGTTGGCGGATAAATTTGGTTATAAGAGAATATATTTTTTGGGTCTTTTTGTATTTACTTTGGGTTCGGGTCTATGTGGTTTGGCTAATGAGGAAAATATGCTTATAGTTGCTCGTGTAATTCAAGGTATGGGTGCAGGTACTTTGATGCCTCTTGGTATGGCTATTGTAATGAGAGAGTTCCCTATTGAGCAGAGAGGTGTAGCTATTGGTCTGTGGTCTATAGCTTCTGCGGCATCGGTATCGTTTGGCCCATTGATTGGTGGATATCTTGTAGATAATTATAATTGGCAATTGATTTTTGATGTAAATGTACCATTTGGTATTTTGGGGCTGATAGCAACCTATATTATACAGAAGGAATTTAGGAATCATTTGATTAAAAAATTTGATTTGCTAGGATTTACTTTTACAGTGATTAGCTTACCACTGCTTATATATGCTCTAACAGAAAGTACATCGGCAGCTAATTCGGAGGGGTGGTCTGCGCCTTATGTAGTGATATGCTTTGCTATAGCTATTTTGGGGCTAATTCTATTTATCATCACTGAGCTAACTGTAAAAAATCCATTGATTGATATTAAATTGTTAAAGAATTATAATTTTGGAATAAGCAATTTGATAATGTTTATATTTGGCTTGGGGTTATTTGGTAGTACTTTTTTGTTTCCTCTCTATCTCCAAAATGGATTAGGTTATTCGGCTATTCAATCGGGAGCGGTATTTTTGCCAGCTGGATTGATACAAGGGGCTACTTCGCCTATTATTGGTCTTGTCTCTGACAAGATAGATAGGAAGCTACCTATTGTAGTTGGTATTATATTGTTTACTTTTAGCTTTTACTATAATAGTACTTTATCATTAATGTCTGAGCATAGCTATATTATGATTTCTTTGTATGTGAGAGGTTTTGCATTAGCTATGATATTTACTCCGCTATCTACTATTGGCTTAATAGATATACCGAAGGAGAAAATGGCTCAAGCGTCTTCTATTTTTAATACAATACGCCAACTTGGAGGTAGTTTTGGAGTGGCGATATTGGGTACAATACTAACTTCTCGAGTTAATTTTCATACTCAAATGTTTGGGGGAGAGTTATCTAAATTATCTCCTGCTTTTGATAATACTGTGAAAAATCTTAGTTATCATATCCAGCATTTTACAGGTGCTAATCCTGCTACGGCTTCTAAACAGTCTCTCGCATTAATATCATCGAATGTAACTCAACAAGCATTTGTGCAAGGTATCAACGATGATTTTTTAATAGCCGCAATTATAACTATAATTTGTTTGGTACCTGTAGTTTTTCTAAGTTCTAAAAAGCATAAAATGACTGCAGCGGCTGAGCAAAGTTATGATATTCATTAATTTGAAAATTATTGATAGAAATAAAAATGAAAAGATATATTGAAATATTAATTTTGGTAAATTTATTAGTTCTAATAACTAATATTGAGTGCTTTAGCCAAAAAGATACTTTGGCTTTGGACTATGTCATTAAAACTGTAGTAGAGAATCATCCTTTAATTGCGCAGGCAAAAGAGTTAATTAAATCTTCAAATTACAAAATTGATTTATCGAAGTCTCTTAACTACCCACAAGTAGATTTTAATGGCAATTATACTCGTTTGGGACCAATTTCATCTATTAATTTTGGGTCTGAGAGTTTTGAGATGTTTCCTGCTAATAATTATAATTTAGAATTAGAGATTAAGCAGATAATATATGATTTTGGTAAACTTTCTTCTGGTACTGACCTCGAAGTAGAGAATAGTGAGTTGGCTGTAAAATCGATAGAGCAAATCAAGCAGAAATTAGCTAATAGTGCAATTGGTATTTATTACAATCTAATATATTTGCAAGAAGCTATCAGAATCAAAGATATGGAGTTGAGCAATCTAAACGAACAGCTTGATTTTGTAGAGAAGAAACATCAGACAGGCTCTGCTATTAATTACGAAATACTAACTACTAAAGTAAAAATATCGAAAATTAATAGCCAAAAGACTGATTTGATAGCAATTGAGAAGACTCAAAAAGCGTATCTAAATACATTGATGGGAATAAATGATAATAGAATATATAATGTCAGAACAAATTTTGATATTAATAAAGATAGTTTAGATATTAATCAGCTACTGAATACTGCTTATCAGCAGCGTAGTGAAGTATCAATTTCTGAGCAGAAGACAAAAATAGCGGAGTTGAATTATAAATTGCAGGAAAAGACAAATTACCCATCTTTATTCTTATTTGCTAATGGTGGTGTTCGTAACGGTTTGTTTCCTGATATGTATAGATGGTTAGCTAATTATGCTGTTGGTGTGGGGCTTAATGTGCCTATTTTTGATGGTTTTAAAAATAATAATAAATTAAGTATAGCAAATTCATCTATAATAAATAGTAAATTAGAAACCGATGTAATCAAACAAAATATCACTAATGAAGTTAATGAAAATTTAAATAATCTAAATTCTGCCAAAGAAAAGATAGAGCAATTTACTATACAGGAAGCTCAATCTGAGAAGGCTTATGAATTAGCAAAGATTAATTTTACAGCAGGTGCTATTACTAACTTAGATCTCTTAGATGCTCAAACAAATGTATCGGAGAGTAGGTTGCTATTGCTTAAAGCTAATATTGATTATAAAATTGATTTTTACAAGCTAAAATATGCTGTTGGTGATAAATTATATTGATAGATAAATCATTATAATCGAATAATTGCCAATAGTTTATAGGTGATGAAGATTTTTGTGATTTGCAAAGTGTAATTTTTATCATTTTTACTTGTTATTATGTAATAGTAAGTTCAATTGAAATTATTAATTACTTAATGTGGGTAAAATATGCTAAGATATTACATCGTATTTTTGTTGATATTTATAATTTTCTATTCTGAATCCAAAAGCCAGTCAAAAGATCTGTATAATAATTCGTTAGAAGAATGTATTGATAATAGTGCTAATTATGATTATATAGAAAAGGTTGTAAAGTATTATGAGTACCAATCTAAGAAGAGAATATCAAGCTATTTGCCTCCAAAGAATAATAAATTAATAAATAATAGTTTAGAATTATTAAGTGGTTCTACATATTTAGATTCGTTAGCTCTTAGGGAATTGTATCAAACTGCAAGTGGATTGTCTTGGAAGAGGGCTTCTGGCTGGGGTGTCAAGTTACCAATGCCTTTCAAGAAATGGGAAAATGTATATTTTGATGATGAAGATAGGGTATATAAGCTAACTCTGGGCGATAATGGTTTAGATGGAGTAATCAAGGAAAGCTTTGGTAATTTGACCCATTTGCAAGTATTATATATAGGTAATAATGATCTGAGGGATAAAGTACCTTATACTTTTTCCAATATAAATGATTTGAGAATATTATATATGAATGATAATAGATTTACTGGAAGTTTGCCAGCGGGAATATGGCAAAAAACTATGCTCGAGGAGCTATATCTCTCTGGTAATAATTTTATCGGTACGGTAGCTAAAAATATAAGTGCTCTAAAAAATTTAGTGCTGTTAAACTTGGGTATTAATAGTCTAACGGGTAGTATTCCTTCAGAAATTGGTAGTTTATCTAAATTGAGGATTCTATTTTTATATAGCAATCAATTAACTGGCAATATACCAATAGAGATTGGCAATTTGTCTAATATGGAAGCTCTTATTCTTTCTAATAATCATTTAACTGGTATGATACCAGTTGAGATTGGTAAATTGCCAAATTTACAGTTATTATATTTAGATAAGAATGAGCTTACTGGTAAATTCCCCCCTGAAATATGCAATTTAAATAAATTATTGGGTTTGTATCTTGACCATAATCATTTATCGGGCAAAATACCAGAGGAGATAGGTAATTTAACTTTACTAAAAGAATTGTATTTGAATGATAATCAAATGCAAGGTGCTATACCAATTGGTATGAGAAATTTGCCTTATCTACAAAAGATTTCTATTGCCAATAACTTAATTGATGATGGTTTGGATAATTTAACTTCTTTGATAAGAGATTATGTAGATATTACATATAATAATATTGATTTTGCTGATTTGAAAAGAGTAAAATATTTGCCTAAGAATTTCAAATATGCTCCGCAGAATCCTATTGGCAAAGCTGAGCAGGTAGTGCTGAATAAGGGTGATAGTTTGCATATTGAGGCAGGCGATGAATATACTATTGGTAATATATATAGTTGGTACAAGGATAGTACTCTTATTGATAATCAGAACTCTCAAATACTAAATATACCGAATATAGATATTAATGATGCGGGTGTTTATACATGCCATGTGAGCAATCCAATGTTTAAGGAATTGACGTTGTATAGAAGGAATGTAGTGCTGGAAGTAAATGAAAACTCTCTCAATATTACTAATGATATGGATAAGTATGTGGTTTGCGAGTATTCGTCAATTATGATAGGTGAAGGTATTAAGGTTTATAAGAATGGTGAACTACAAAATGATGATGACTATTATTTCCAATGGGAGCAAATTACTGACTCGAAAGCAGGTAGTATAGATGACCCAAGTAGTAAAATTACAAAATTCACAAGTGGTAAAATATATGATGTTTCCGGAGAGATATTAGAATATGAACTAACTGTACTTGAAAAGGATAATTTAAGTAATAAGAAATCAATTCATCTATTTGTCAATATATTGAAACAACCTATGGCAACTTGGAAAACTATCGAGAAAATTGAATACAATTCTCCAGCTACTATCAAAATCACTAGCAATCCAAATTGGATATACAAATTCTATGACAATGTGAGTGATACGGTAGAAAGTAAAAGAATCACTAAATTAGATGGTGAATTGACTTGGGTAACTGAGCCTCTTACTGCATCTACTGAGTTTTGGTTGGTAGCATACAGGAATGATATTGATAATTGTTATAGTATGTATAATCAAATCCGATTTGTAGTAACGTCTATAGATGACGATGCTAATAACACATTATATCAGTATTCTGTATATCCTAATCCAGCTACCAATAATGTGAGCGTAGCTTTGAATATTGGCAATAATACAGAATTAACTAATGAGGATGTAAAAATAGTAGATATATATGGAAATATTATTTCTAATAAAAATGACATAAGTATAATAAATTTGTCTAATAGTAATTATCAAATAGTATGGAACTGTAGCTCAATAACTACAGGAAACTATTTTTTGAATGTAGCAACTACTAATAGGTCAATTGCAATTAAACTAATGGTGTTGCATTAAAGATATATGAATATGAGCGGTATCTAATAGTTAGAAATTAGATACTGCTCTTAGTTCGTCGAAATAGTAGTCGGTTAAATAAATTATAATTTTATCTCCATTTAAGAATTCTTTTGATATCTGGTCTGCGAATTGTTTAACTACTTGTAAATATTCTTGATCGTTGTGATAACCTGTCTCTACTGGATAGAGGAAATTGAAAATGCCTTCTTGGGTACGTATCATTACAATTTTGCCATCGCCTGTCAAAAATCCGCTTTTTTTCAAATAATCCATAAATTTTTGAGCTTTGTCTTTATCAATATTTGGTTGGTAATATAGCTCGTCGTTTTTATCTGTGATAATATCACCTAATCGAAGGTATTTTATAGCCTTTTTGGTAACAAAGGAATTGTTGGCAAGATGAATATCAACAGGTTTTCCACCGAATACATTTTGAGACAATTCGTAAGTAAAATACGCAACTTGCTTCAAATACGGTTTATCGGTAATTAATGAGTCGCTTACAATCATCTTAACTATATATGAAATACCGTCGTCGAGTAATTGGATAGATCGCTCTTCTCCATCGAAAAATTGAGCTTTGGTAAGGTATTGCCCTAATTTATCAACTAACGGCTCTTTGACAGCGGCTTCGTAGAAAATCTCGCCTTTGTTATATGTTTTTAGTTTACCAAAATCTTGAGAATATATAATATTAGCGAAAGCTAATAGAAGTATTATAACTTTAAGCATAAATTTAATAAATATTAATAAAATAATTTAAATATAAGCAAAAAATTAATATGGTAGTTTATCAAGAATATCGAATTTGCTAAAATAATATTATTAAAGTAATATTAATCGTATTTGGTATCGAATAAAATATTATGCCTTATAACGCATATTTTAAGAATTTAATTATATAATAAACGTCTAAATCACATTTTATTTGAGGCATTTTTTAAATATTTTTTCTTAAATTTAAAACTTGTATATTAGCAAAAATTAGAAATTTATTAATATTAAATGTAAATATAATTATGGATAACAAATTACTTCACAAAATCTTTGCAGTAATGTCGTTTGTAATGGCCGCAATAGTTTATTCTATGACTGTGCAGCCTAGCGTACCATTCTGGGATTGTGGCGAATTTTCGGCTGCTGCTACTTGGCAGCAAGTACCGCATCCACCGGGAGCACCATTATTTTTGATGATAGGACGATTGTTTCAGATAATGATCCCTTTTGGTGATTTAGGGTGGCGAGTTAATCTAGCTGCTGTGTTTTCTAGTGCCTTTACAGTAATGTTTACTTATTTGATAACTGTAAGAGTATTAAAAAGTACCAAGGGTGAGCCAAATAATTTTGCAGAGGCTTTATCTATTTTTGGGTCTGGATTTATAGCTGCTGGTGCTTTGACTTTTAGTGATACTATGTGGTTCAATTCTGTAGAATCTGAGGTATATGCTACATCTCTTACTTTTGTAGCATTAATTACTTGGTTGATAATGAAATGGTACGAAAATGCTGATGAAAAAGGGCATGAGCGATGGCTATTTCTGATAGCTTATTTAATTGGCTTATCTTCTGGGGTACATCTATTAGCTATTCTTACTATATTCACAGTAGCTCTGATAATATATTTTAAAAAATATGAGTTTAGTTGGTTAAGTTTTATATTGATGGGTATCATAGCTATAGCAACATTTGTGATGATATATCCAATTGTTATTAAGTGGATACCTGCATTTTTGGCTGGTCATTCGGCTGATAGAAATGATGCTTTTGAGTATGCTATCGAGAATTCATTCGCACTCAAAGCAATTGCAATGATAGCTATTGCAGCATCGATATTTGGCTTTGTATGGGGTAAGATGAAAAATAAAACTTGGCTTACAATTATTACAGCTTCGTTTTTATTAATATTATTGGGATATACTACATATACTCAAATATTATTGCGTTCTAACGCTAACCCTCCAATGAATGAGAATGAACCTAAGAATTTTTCAAAATTAGCTTCATATTTGGGACGTGAGCAATATGGCAATGCTCCAACTTGGCCACGTCGCTATCAAACTGATGATTATTTTATAGAAAGATATACGCAGAAAGATTCGCGTGGAGAGTATTTGTATGGTGAATGGTATCCACCTTCTACTGTACCATTTACTAATAAGAAAGGCGATCAAATTGGAGTAAAGAGTTTTACCAATATCAATACAAGTGGAGAAATTAATTATTTAATTAAATATCAAATGAATCATATGTTCTGGAGATATTTTGGCTGGAATTTTATTGGTAGAAAAAGTGATGCTCAAGATGCAGGTGTAGCTTGGTTCGAAACAAAAGATGATCCTGATGTTAAGAAGTTAAACTTTGGTTCGGGATATATTAATGATTTTCCTGTAAGGTTTTTTGCATTGCCATTGTTGTTTGGAATGTTTGGCTTATACTTCCAATTCAAACGCGATCCTAAAATGGCAATGGCTTATTTAGCTATGTTTTTGGTAATGGGTGTATTGGCGGCATTGCAGCAGAATCAGCAAGACCCGCAGCCGAGAGAGCGTGATTATTTCTATACAGGTGCATTTTTTGTATGGGCAATATGGATAGGTGTGGGTGTATATAGTTTAATAGAGAGTCTGGCAAAGACTAAGGTTAATACTGCAATAGCAGGTGGAGTATTTTTAGGTTCACTTATATTAGTGCCTGTCAATATGGCTGTTGGTGGCTGGAAAATTCATTCAAGAGCTGGCAATTATCTTCCTTTTGATTATTCTTATAATATTTTGCAATCTGTTGAAAAGGACGCAATACTATTTACTAATGGCGACAATGATACTTTTCCAGTATGGTGGGTACAAGATGTAGCTGGAGTTCGAAGAGATGTGAGAGTGGTTAATCTGAGTTTGGGTAATACTTTATGGTATGTAGATCAATTGAAGAATAGGATGCCTTGGGGTGCTAAAAAATTACCTTTGAGTTTTTCTAATAGTAGCTTGCAAAATTTTGATGAAAATGAAGAAGGTGCTCTATCGTATGATTTTGGTGAGCAGGAGAATGTAGTAATACCTGTGAAGAGAGAAATTCTTGCCAAATATACAAATGATGAGAATATATTAAATGATGGTAATATGAGATTTAAATTTGGCGGTAAGCCTTATAGAGAATCCGAAGGAAAGCAGATATATTTATTTAGAGTGCAAGATAAATTAATTCTTGACATTTTGAAACAAGTGAAGTTCGAAAGGCCAGTTTATTTCTCTACTACTGTGGGTCCTGATGCTTATGCTGGATTAGACCCATATTTCAGATACGAAGGTATGGCTATGCGAATATGCCCAGTGGTTCAGAAAAAGGGCGGGGTGGAATCAATTGATTCGGATATAATGGATAAATGTTTGTTGAATGTAGATAATAGTGATTTTTATTCTAAGGAGCCTAAATATGGTTTTAAAATGCGTAATTTGAATAATCCGCATGTTTATTACGACGAAGTTCACCGTAGATTGATGACCTCTTACCGAAGTCTATATATTACTTATGCGGCTAATCAATTAAATCAAAAGCATAATAGTAAAGCTATTGCTGTATTAGATAAAATGAATGAGTTAATATCTATTGACCAGTTCCCTATCAATTTTGATATTGCATTTAGATTGGCTAAGATATATGAAGATGCTGGTGCCAAAGATAAGGCTAAGCAATTTGCTGACAAGGGTATTCAATTGTGCGAATATATGATCCAAAATAAAGACATAGCTCCAGAATATTTGTATTATGAAGCGATGGGTAGACAATTAGGTCCATTTAATGTGGCAGCTATGCTTTACGAAATGATTGGTGATTATGATGGTGCTATCAGATCTCTTACATCATTGACTGAATATATTAAGCAAGTATCTGATATTCAATCGGATAACAATGCTATGATGAATTATTATAGAACTCGTGGCGAGATTTACCGTTACGAAGTATTGAATTATAACAAAAAGAATGGTTTGGAAGCTACTGAAAAATTTGTAAAAGACAAAATTGATGAGTTGATGAAGAATCCAAGTCAAGAAAATACCTATTATATTCGTTTGTATGATGATGCTATCAAAGAATTGAAACCTAAGGATAATTCTTTAGATACTACGATAAGTATGAATAATACTAAATAGTTGATATCAATCAATAAACTCTCTCATTTTTGGATGTATTTGAAAAAAATACTATATTTAAAAAAAAAGATGAGAGAGTTTTTATAATATAATGCTATTGTTTGTTTTTGTATTGATAATAATTTAAGATAATAAAGAGATAATTTGGTGTTTGATATTTCAATAATAATGCCTGCTTACAAAGAAGAGGATAGATTGGCTGTCTCTCTAAGTAAAGTTATTGATTATTTTGCAAATCTAAAATATCAAGTAGAAATAATTGTAGTTGATGATGGTAGTGATGATAAGACTGCTGCTATTGCTTCATCTTTTCCGGGTGTAAAGGTATTAATTCAAGAGGTAAACAAAGGCAAGGGTGCGGCAGTAAGGCGCGGTATGCTCGAAGCAAGTGGTAATTTTAGATTGTTTACAGATGCAGATTTGTCTACACCAATATACGAATTTGAGAAACTTTATAATCTATTTAAAAATGGTTATGATATTGTAATTGGTAGTAGGGCTATAGATTATTCTATGATTAAAGTTCATCAGCCTTTTTATCGCGAATTGATGGGTAAAACTTTTAATAGAATAGTACAATGGTTGGTAGTAGATGGTATTCAAGATACTCAATGTGGATTTAAAGGGATGAGTAGTAAGGCTTCTATAGATATTTTTTCTCGTTGTAAAATTGATGGTTTTGGTTTTGATGTAGAATTACTGTATATAGCTAATAAATTAAATTATAAAATAAAAGAAATACCAGTAGAATGGTATAATGATAATAGAAGCAAGGTCAATCCTATTAAAGATTCTATTAAAATGTTCGCTGAGATTCTAAAAATTAGAAAATTGCATAAATAATGTAAACTGGTATACCTTCCTTTTAATATATAGCTTACTATTCTTTTTAACTATTCTATACTCTTCTATGCGAAAGTTAATTATAACTTAATTTAAATGGAATTAGTTTATTTTCATTGAAATTAATTTTAATTTAAATGTCTTGTATAAAAAAAATAAATGAAAAATATAATATTGTGTAAAAATATTTGAACAATTATTAAAATTAATTTGTATTTTTATTGAGTATTACTTTAATACAATTAAAATTCTTTCTTATAATAAGGTGTATTAATGAAAATTTATTTTCTATTTATATTATTTTCAATTCTTAATCTTAATTCAATTATTCATTCCAATATGACAAATCAAGAAATTTTTAATGGAAGTAAAGCACCTAAAGAAGTTATAGATTCGATGGTGGTATTAGATGTAGAATATTATAATTTTGCTGGTAAACTTTGCAAGGGTCAGTTGGTAGTTAATAAGGCTGTTCAGCAAGATGTAAGCGATGCTTTTCAATTAATTAAAGAGATAAAATATCCCATAGAGAAAGTAATACCTATATCTAACTATGATTGGGATGATGATAGATCTATGGAAGATAATAATACTTCTGCATTTAATTATAGATTTGTAGCTAATACTAATAGATTATCCAATCATTCGTTTGGTAGAGCCGTAGATTTTAATCCAGTACAGAATCCTGCTGTTTACAAAGATGGAACTATCTCTCCGAAGAATTCAAGATATAATATTAAGAAAAAAGGTACTCTGCATAGTAAGCATAAATTAGTTGAATTTTTTAAGTCGCGCGGCTGGAGTTGGGGGGGCGATTGGAATAGTCTTAAAGATTATCAGCATTTTGACAAACCATAATGAAAGCTTTAATTATTATATTGATGTTTGTATCTACTACGTTTCTATATTCAAGAGATGTGGTAATGGGAGTATATGATATGTACCCAGCATGCTTCAAAGATGATAACGGCAATATAAAAGGTATATATATTGATATATTTAACGAAATCGCGAGGCTGAATGGCTGGCATATAAGGTATGAATATGGTCCTTTTAATGAAATTTATTTTAAATTAAGAAATGGCGATATTGATATAGTAGCAGGTTTGGTTAGAAGTTATGAACGCGAAGCATTTCTTAGTTTTTCGGGTAGATCTATTTTGCAGAGTTTCCCTACATTTTTTTATAATAAAAAGTATAATATTAATACAATAAAAGATTTGAATGGCTTGAAAGTAGGTTTAATTAAAAGTGATATTAATAGTGAAAAGTTTATTCAGATGTGCGAAGATAATAATGTACAGCCCAAGTTTGTATATTATGATGAGTATAAGGATGTAATATCTCAGATACATAAAGATTCGATAGTCGGAGCTGTCCTGAAGTGCTTTTTTGACTTGGATTACGAAGAAGACGAAGTATTAAGAAAATCATCTATTAAATTACCATCAGCTACTGCACATATTTGTACTAAGAGGGACGAAAACATAGATTTGCTGCAAGTAGTGGATAAACAATTAACAGAATGGAAAGATGATAAGAATTCTA
>JBDHXE010000063.1:0-12168 GCA_039810525.1 Chlorobiota bacterium
TGGTTCTACATCTACTGAACGCTGTTTGCGTTTAACTATGCCTTCTGCACTATTGAGATTGTCTCTGGCTTGTTGCTGATATTTAGCTAATCTTGTTGGATATTCTCTGTTAGCTACACTCAACTTTTTTTTATATCATTGGGAACAATTTTATCTTTAAGTACTTTTTGTACTATTTGGATTTGTTCCTCAATTTGTTCTGTACTTACTTTATCGTGGTCTAATTTTTGAATACCGCACATTTCTTCCTTTGCTATACTCTGTGCATAAGCCAATAGTTTATCTACTTTTGCAAGCATTCGCTTTTAATTTCATGATACTGATTTTCCCCATACGAAGCTATATTTATTGGCGTTAGCTTCTATTTTTGTCCCGTCTACATAGATCTCTTTAATATTAATTAATCCAAGTTCTGCAAACATTAAGGCTACTTGCTTAAATATTGCTTTTAGATAACTATTTAATTTCTTTCTCCAAATCAATTGATTCACTATTCAGCCTTGTTTCCTGTTTATAAAGTTCAAATCTTTTTAAAGCTATGTCATATTCGCTTTTCTTTTCCTTTGTTTTTTCCTTGTCCTGAATACCAAGTTCTTTTTTAGCTTTCTTTTCAGCTTCGGTTATGTTAAGTCGTTGATTTTATTGATAGAAAATATTTCTGAATTTTCCAAGAATTTTCTTGCAATTTACCGAAATACTTTTTGTAAGTTTGTAAAAATAGATTCAGTTTTTTGAAATATTAATTGAATTTGGTTTGAAATTGAAAATGAATTTAGGAAGATTGATTTAATCGTTAGGAAAAATAAAGTAGAATTTAGGAAATATGAATTGAAATGAAGGAAATGAGAAGTATTCTAAAGGAATAATAAATTAATTTGGAGGAAAATTATGTCTGCATCAGATTATATGCCGCAAAAAGACGGGGATTTGGTTCCCTGGACTGAAAATTTCTTAGCTGTTGCTATCACAAATACTGAAATCTTGGGTCTGGTAGCGGGTGATTTAACTACATTAACAACGAAAAAATCAGATTATTCAACTGGTTTGAATAATGCCGTAGCAAAACAAGCCGAAGCAAAAGCCGCCACAGACAATAAAAATATCAAAAGAACCGCATTGAAAGACAATATTCGTGTTTTGGTGAGGCAAATTCAGGCAAAACCCGGCGTTCCCGATAATATCAAGGTTTAATTAGGGTTAAAAGTTCCTGACCCTGTTCCAACTCCCACAGGACCATTTCCGTCGGCGGATACAACAATCGAAACTGTGGCAATTCATCAATACAGGGTGAAATGGAATCGCAACGGAAATCCTCAAGGAGTCATCTTCCTTATTGAAACTGCCTCTCAGCCGGTCGAACCATGGCAGATATTCGGTACAACAACAAAAACGACATTCGATACAAATTTCAGCAATCCCGCAGTACCCACTTTTTCCCGAGTAAAAGCCCAAAAAGGTGATTTAATCAACGAAGCGGGGAATGTGGTATCAATCTAAAAAAAAATTATGTTTAAATTTATTAAATTAAGCATAATGAAAAATTTAAACTATTTAATTAAGAAGTGTAAAGGTGCTTTTATATATAATTCACATTTTTTTAATATAAATAATAATTTAGGAGTTTTAAATGAAATTAAAAATTATTTTGTTCACTTGTTTTTTGTTGGCTAATGCAATTAACATATTCGCGTAAACATCAAGAACAGATCATGGTACTTGCCCAAAGGGTAGTGCAGTTAATCAATGGACTGCGACTTGGACATACGATGATAAAGGTCGTCCTGTTACTGGTGCAGGTATTGATTGTGACGGTAATCCTTGGACAAAGGATTTTCGACAAATTTATCATGGAAATCCACCATTAGAAAACGATACAACTAGAGCCTGGATTTCAAATCTTAGCGGATCATCTGTTGTATTGGAAGCAAACAACTTGCCCCTTGTTGTAAGAGTGATTAATGAGCAAACAGGTGCATGGATGACCGATAATATCAATTTTACAATTACTATGAGTAGTTTAACAATCGATATATCTACTTATGAACCCGGCATGTATGGGGTAGTTGTTATATACAATGATTTTCCAATACAAATGTTGGACTTCATTAAATAAAAGAAGAGATACAAAAAATGAAAATGAAAATAAAAATTATCATAATCTCTTGCTTATTTTTATCATCATTAGTTCCGACGTTAGCTTTGACTTCTAAGACTACAACAGGAAGTTGTCCTAAAGGAAGTGCATTGCAACAATGGACTGCGACTTGGACGTATGATGATAAGGGACATCCACAAACTGGTGCAGGAATTGATTGTGATGGAAATCCTTGGTCAAAAGATTTACGTCAGACATATAATGGCAATTTACCATCTGACGAAGATACAACAAGGGCTTGGATTTCAAATTATACAAGTTCTTATTTAGAAGTCGCTGCAAATAAAGTCCCATTATCTTTCAGAATAATTAATATTCAAACTGGCAATTGGATGAGCGATGTTATTCAATATGCAAGTCTAATTTCACCGCTTCAAATTGATATTTCTCAATTAGGGTTCGGTATATATGGGCTAGTTGTAATTTATAACAACTCTCCTATACAGATGATTGAATTTTCGAAATGAAAATTGAAAATTCTTACTATTGCTCTTTAAAAACACCCTTACAATTTTTTTTGAGCAGTTGCAAGTTGTGGGAAAGCCATCTTTAATCTGTCAATGTTAGCTTGTGCTTCCGGATCTCCAAGACCTCTTGAAAATGTTCTGACAATTGCCTGACCATTAACCTTACCTTTACTTGATTTGGGTCAGAATTAAAGGCAATGATAGTTGTTTGTTCAAAATATTTGCTCCAATCAACTGAGGTATTAGATAGCTCAATTAAATCATCTGTAGTAGCTATTTAGAAAGGATCACCCGAAGTACCCGAGCCACCTGAATATGTACCTGCAAAAGCAGAACAATAAATTTATTTGATGATTCTTACTATTACTATAAAAATAATTTGTATTTTCTAAAATCACCGCTTATAGTATATGATGTATGTTGTTTGCCTCTTTATTTATATATGATTACCTTTTCGGTTTTGGTATAAGGACCAGAACTTATCTCTACAAAATATATTCCTGAGCTTAAAGATTGTATTGGGAAAATAGCATTGTATTCGCCATTTGCTAATTCTTGGTAATAATCAGAGAATATTTGTTCGCCACTTATGTTAAATACTTTGATAGTGCAATTAGATTTGATACCAATACCAAATTGGATATTCAAATCATTATTGAGTACTTTTGGAGTAAGATAATATTTGTCGCCACTCATATTGAATTGTCTTAATTGGCTTACGCATTCTTGCTTGATATTAATTCTACCCATAGAGTTTCTGAAATCTATACAATTATTATCTACTTTGATATTATTAATATTGATATCAGAATAGTTTAAAGAATCGTTAGGATAATATGTATCAAAAACAAGGTCCATTAAGTCAGTTGCTTGATTGATAGCAGCACCATTCAGAGATTTTAGCTCTACCGACATTAATCCGGGCTTATTAATTTTGGTATTAGTATAGAATTTCCCTTCTATCGATTTTGAATATTTTATCAATGCTATATCTGGTCTGATAGCTTTGGGATTGTATTCTATATCGAAGGATAATTCTCTGATGGCTGTATTTTCGTTAAATATTGGGGCATCAATATTTATAGTTATAGAAGATTTTTCTCCAATAGCACTAATTTGCTCTAATGGAGAAATAAAGGAATTAATTCTATATGCCAATGCCTTACCTATTATTTTCCCTTTTCTAACTAAGTCTGGATTTTCTTTGGTTCTTACTAATAGATTAGTAGATTTTTCGACACTAGTTAAGGGTTTGAAAATCATTTTAATCTCTTTTTGAGTTTGTGGCTCTAATTTGAATCCATTAATGATATCATCATCATTTACAAAAGATATTTCGGAGATATATTCGCTAAAATTGAGAGGTAATATGTTTAGCTCTGTATTGCCATGATTTGCTATAATGCTTGTAAATATATTTTCGGTATTAATGCAGGTTTCGGAGTACGAATCGCTTACGGTAAAATTCTGTTCTATTCCGCTGCCTTTTACTACAAATTCGGATTTTTGGTATTCGTCAGAAACAATATTGAGATTGCCAATTTTAGAGCCTACTGTATTTGGTGCAAATCCAATTGGCAATAACAAAGATTGGCCCGGTGCTAATTTAATTGGAAATGTTAGTTTTGATTTATCAAATTTGAATCCCATGCTACTATATTCATCCCAGTTTTCTGAAATGGATTGATCGTCAGAAGTAATATCAAAAATAACAGCAGTATCAGCATATTGCCATTCATCATAGCTAAGATTATGAATACTAAATTGAATGATTTTTGGGTTGGCAAATGTTTGTATTAATACAGAACCAAAATCTTCTATATTTGATTTTAATTGAGGCACTACTCCAAAGCCTTTTAATTCGGCTTGAGTCTTGTTGTTATATTCATCAGTCAATTCTACTAACAACTTACTTTCGCCAACTACAATAGGGCGGAATGCAGCGGGTATTATAACTTTATCGCCTTGTTTGATTTCTTTGTTGTTTAGTGGTAATAAATTGATTTCGAAGCTTTCGGGATTATTTTGCTCTATCAATTTATAAGAATTAATTTTCAAATCTTTTTTGCCTTTGTTGTAAACTACAAAGGCTTTATCTTCATTATCAGGTAGATATGGTCCGGCTGGAATATTGTTACGATGTATTCTTTTTTTACCCCAATCAATTGATGTGCATGTAAGCCCGGGCTGCAAACCTCTAGCATTGATTGTACATACACTATCTTGTGAAATAGCGTCGCTTATAAATACAATAGAATCAACTAAGCTTGCATCATATTTTACATTGTAAGTAATTTGAAAATCGAAATTATCGCCCGGAGCTATTATCAAAGGATTAGCTGGATCTATTATTCTATTGAAATTAGCGATTAATTGATCGGAATTATATAGCCTATAGCCATTGACGATTAAATTAGAAACCCCTATATTTTTAATTGTAGCTACTTGTGTAACTGATGTATTAATTATATTGTCTCCAAAATTAATATCACTTACACTAATAATAGGGCTACCTACATTTGCTTCTAATCTTAGAGAATAATTAGTGCCACAAGTATCTGCAATACCTAAGGAGTCGAATACTAAGCCATCACTTAGCCCAGTGAAACTAATTAATATTTCATATTTATTATTAGCAGGTATAGCAATATTGTTGTTGCCGTTGCTTATATGGAAGCCTCTATCGCCATATTTGAGAGATAGCATAGGGATTGTAATATCTTGGTTAGAGTTGTTAATTAAATATATTGATTTGACCGTAGATTCAGTGGATTTGAACGACCCAAAATTAACTAATTTTTTATCAAAATTAATTTGTGTAGGGTAATATTCAATAATAGCATCTGTAACATTAGAAGCTGCGTCCCAGAATTTAATTTTAGCTTTGGCGTATTGATTGATATCCAATACTTTAAGTTTCCAATTAATCAGTTTTTGAGTACCGGGTATTATTTTGTCTATTTCTATCAATTTAATGTTTTGCGATTCATTGCTTATAAATAGGTGGCCTGCAATATTAGAGGGTAGTGAAGATTTGTCAGCAATATCTTCGGTAGTACCTTCTATTATTCCACCGCATTTAATATTCCACTTTACAATGGGAGCTAATTCATCAGTAGAACTTAAATCTTTCAAATTAAGACTTGCAGGCATACCATAAGATAATGTGTTTTTGTTGCCATACATTTCGGCAAAAAATGGTTTGTCTGATATAATGGAATATGCACCCTCGTTTTTAATTTCTAATGTAACAAGAGAATAGTTTTTGCCGTCTATTCCGTACAAAACTCTTTTTTGTAGTAGTTTTAAATCTTTGACTTTATTTATCAAAGTTTTAGAAATATTGAATTGGAATAAAAGCAATGAATCAGATAAATTCATATTATCATCTAATTCGGTGATTATATTAAGGTAATGGTTAGCAAAATCGCTTAGTGAATTAGCTGGCAAAGAGAAAAATGTTGATTTGGTAAATTGCTGGTAAGGGCTAACTATTTGCTTGAATGTACCACCTATAGGTATGGGTACTCCATCATCTTCTGTGCCAACAGAATAGCTTACTACATATATTTCTTTGTCTGATTGAATAGCATAAAATTTGCTATCACTAATATCTGATAATTTAATTTCTAAATAAGCATTATTAATTATACCATAAGGCTCTGTAATAGTGCCTACGGGATAGTTGTTAATTCTTACTTCTGTATTAGCTTCTTTGGCATATATTCTTACTATTTTGCTTGATTTCCTATTATAAGAATTACCTACGAAATAAGTATGCGACCAACTTTTGGTAGCTACTTCCATTTCGATTGTATAGTTACCCGGTTTGGTACCTAATGGTACGTTAGAGAATTGATTTGCGCTAATTACTGATACTGGCAAACTTGCGTCAATAAAGCTACCGCTCAAATCTGAATTTTTACCATCAGATGAGATAACCCATACATCTCCTTTTTGGAGAGTTCTAGTAACTTTATTATTAGGCAATAACCCATCTGATGTCTTTGAGTTATTATTGCCACCCATAGTAAAAGTTATTTCATTGTCATTATATGGTGAGGTAATTGTAATTATTGCTGGCAGACTGTTTAGTATGGGGTAGTATGCTACTGGGTCATTATAAGTCGATATAGTGTATTGTTTGCCTAATAGATTAGTTGGATAGGCTAGCATAGATTCTGTAGAGTTATTATAGATAATAACTGCATAGCACGAAAATGCAACATCGCTACTTAAATATATTCCTGCCGCTCTATATATATCGCTCTTTACTGGTATATTATCACCTGTTTTGATATATGGCTGAGCTAATTCTGGTGTCAGTATAAATTCGGAGATTTCACCTGCTTTTACAGTGTTTTCGGTCTTATAGTTTTTACTTTGGATAGTAAGAGTAATTTTACCATCGGCTAATGGCATTGCATATATACGAATAGTATTGTTAGTATTTTGTAAATTTTCGGATAATGCAGGTGGAATGGACAAATAGAATTCAGTTCCATAATTATTTTTACCTATATCATTAGTTATTCTGTTGACGATCATCTGTTTTTCGTTAGCAGAATACATTAATGAAGGGAATAATATTATCAATAGTATAAAGTAAATTTTTCTCATAATATTTTCTTTTTATAAAACTTTTTATAAAATTGTAATCCTTATAGTATAATGACAATTATAATAGAAAAATGTCTCAAAAAATAATAGTAATAATTGAAATTATTTTATTAAAGTATTATATTAAAATATATTTTATTGAGTTGTTTATTGATTTGAATTTAACTTAGCTTATATTGTTTGCTAATACCAAGGTCAATTTTTGCTATTATAACAAATTAAATTAAGTATATATTCAATATAATAGAGCTTGCAAAATATCTTATATTTGTAAATGATTTTTATATTTATTCTAAGTATTGGTTGATTATGAGCAAATATATGCTTTTAAAAAAGATGAATTTTATTTTAGATAATATAGGTATTAACCCTGTAAAGACTATCAAATTTATAGCTGGGATGAGTTTCGTAATCAAAGATTATATTAAATTGAAAAAGCAAAAGGGTAATGACAAGACTTTTAGATTTGGTAAATTTGTGCCTATTACTTTTGATAAGTTTGATGAAGCTGGTATAATGCGTGGGCAGTATTTTCATCAAGATTTGTATGTAGCTAAATTGATATATAGGAATAACCCAGCCAAACATTTAGATATTGGCTCACGTATAGATGGATTCGTAGCTCATATTGCTACTTTTAGAGAGATAGAGATAATGGATATTAGGCATCAGGACAGCACAGTCAATAATATAAAATTCAAACAAGCTGATTTGATGGAGATGCCTACCGATATGATAGATTATACTGATTCGTTGTCATCACTTCACGCTATTGAGCACTTTGGATTGGGTAGATATGGCGATCCTATAGATTATATGGGTTATATGAAGGCTTTGGATAATATGAAGTATATATTGAAGCAGGGCGGTAAATTTTATTTCTCTGTGCCAATAGGACCGCAAAGAATAGAGTTTAATGCTCATAGGGTATTTTCAGTATCTTATTTGTTACAAATATTTCGAAATGATTATGATTTGATAAGTTTTGCCTATATTAATGATGAAGGTAATTTGATAGTAAACCCCGAAATGGCTACAGATGCTATTGATAGCAATTTTGGATGTAATTATGGGTGTGGAATATTCGAATTAGTTAAAAGGTAGCAAAATCGTCTTGTATATATTTCCGAAGGCTAAGTCTTATTTCGGTAGAGACATTTTTTTTGCTAACTATATCTATATCGCCATCTAATATGGCTAATATTTTGGTAGCTATAGAGAGTCCAAGCCCTAAGCCTTGTTGTTCGTTTAATTCTCTATTAAATTGCACAAATGGACCAATTCCATGTATCTCATCTTCGGTCATACCAAGCCCATGATCAGCAATTACTACAAGCAATTGGGCTCCCAAATCTATCGAAGTTATTTCTATTTTAGTCCCTTTTTTAGAAAATATAAAAGCATTAGAAATTATTTCATAAAATAATTTTGAGATCATACTATTGGAGCCAACTATAGTAGCAGGCTCTAAATTAAGCACCAAATCATCAGTGCGATTGTGGGCATAGGCTAATTCGTTAGCTATTTCGAATAATATAGAGTCTGTATCTTCGGTAAATTGACTATTTTCATTTTCAATATCAGAGGAATTAAAGGATTTGGTAATCAAATTAGCATAATAAATATAATTATCTAATACATAATTTAATCTTTTTGCTGCTGTATTGAGGTCTAATGCTATATCTTTTATTTCTGATGAATCTTCCATTTCTGAGATAGCAGGTATTTTGAGAAGCATATCAGATAAGCCAATAATATGCAAGAATGGAGTTCTAATTTCATGTGGAATGGAACGGCTCAAATTACTAGTCAGTTGGTCCATTTTTAGTTTCAAATTATGCTCATTGCGTCTTAATTCAATTGTTTTCATAGCAATTATTTGCTCTTGCATATCTTTGATATAATTTTTGTCTATATTAGTTTGAATTGAATTGATTGCTAATCCAATAATATTGGCTGCAAGAAACAATCGTTTTTTCAGTAATTCACTTTGCTCGATATCAACTACCTGCGACGAAGTAACGAGCAAACCAAGAATACCTTCGTAGCCTATTATAGGGATACATATATAAGATTCTTTGGTATCATTGTCGTAATAATATGAAGTTTCCACATTGGTAAGTGTATTGGTAATTGTACCATTTACCATCAATAAAGGGAATAGTTCGTCAGGAGTATTATCTTTGATATAATTAGATTTGGTCAATTGTAATTCGTATGTATCACGATTCAATTCATAAAAAGCAATTTTGCTAAGAACTGTAGTTGGGGGCAATATATCAAATAAATATTGTAAAAATTCATCTAATGTATTATAGTTGATATAATTACTTGATAATTGATTTAGAAAATCTAAATATTCATATTCATTAAGTAGATTATTGCTCATATTTTAAACAAAGAAGATGATTCATTAATTTCTAATTCTATATCATAATATATTGATTTCAAAAATCCCTTTTTCAAATTAAGTATTTCCCAAATGCGATCATCAGGCAACTCTATAAATGAATCACCAGAATACCCTAAGCTCATTAGTTTAGCAATAATATTGGCTAAATATACTACTGCAATAGTTTGTGCATACTGCGACTGGAAATCTATTGAATGGTGGTATTTGACGCAAGCAGCAATCTCTTCGCTCAAATTCCATTTTTTTGTAAATTCGTATCCAATATCGCAATGGCTAAATCCAAGTATTTTCAATTCTCTACTAATCAGTGATTCATTCTGAGAAGCACTATCTAATATTATGCCCAAATAAGTATCTTGGTAATATTTGATCATAATCAATTTGCCAATATCATGAACTAAGCCAGATATAAATAATTGCTCTGTATTTTTGTAACCAATTTCCTTGCCAATTATTCTTGATATTACAGCAACAGCTATCGAATGTTTCCATAAGTCTAAATTTTTGAAGCCTTGCTCTTTTCTAAAGCTTCTAAAAAAATCGGTTACAGCTATTGATAATATGGTATTTCTTACTTCGTTAAATCCTAATAGAGTGATAGCTTGGGATACGGTATCTATTTTTGATTTAAATGAAAACATTGAAGAATTGACTATTTTGAGTAGTTTGGTAGTAGAGCTTATATCTAAAATAATAGTATCTGTAATGTTTTTAACAGTAGCTTTAGGGTCTTCTAACTTTTCTAATAATTTCTGATAAACAGTTGGCAATGTAGGCAGAGAGTCTAAATCGAACTTTTTAATTATATTGTTCATTAGTATTACCTCAGCCTTATTTTAGTTAATGCGGCTAATTCTATCATTTCGTCAATATAATCATTAATATTGCTCCAGCCTAAATCATTTAAAATTTGTAATTTTATTTGTTGGATTTTACTGCTATTATCTACAAGAATATCTTCTTCTAATCGCTTGATTCTAATTTCTTTGATGCCCCACATTTTAAGTATATTAATTTGTTTAGAGGTGATATTGATATCTTTGGCAATCATCACCTGACCAATTTTATTGAAAATTGGCTCAGCTAATACCATCCCTTCTACTGCATCATTGATATTAATCAGTTGAGACATATTTTTATAAACTACTCTTGATTATTATGCAAAGATAGTTTAATTTTTTAATTAAATAATATTAATTTCAAATATTTTGTTTCTCTTAAAAAATAATTTTTGTTTCATTGTTGATGATTTGTATTTTTTTGTTTTGCCCCCATTTATAACCACCTATTTTCCCTGATGATTGTATTATTCTATGACAAGGGATTAGATAAGCAATAGGATTACTTCCAATAGCTGTGCCAACAGCTCTCTGAGAATTAGGGCTGTTGATCTCTTCTGCAATTTTGGAATATGTAGATAATTTGCCGTAGGGAATATTCAATAGTTTGTCCCATACTTTAAATTGAAATTCTGTGCCATTAATATTAAGAATAGTCTCTTGGAAGGTTTCTTTACTATTATTTATAATAGATAATGCTAAATAATGAAATTCTGATGACTCGTTAATAAAGGTAGATTTTTTATATTTCATAGTTAAGTTATGTAGAGCTGCAATTTTATTGTCATCAAAAGCTATATAGCAAATGCCAATATTAGTTGAAGCAATTATTACATTGCCATAAATACTATCATAATGCTGATATCTGATTAATATATTCGAATAGTTGTTGTCTATATCTTGGGGCGTCATTCTGATTATTTTAATGTATGAATTTGGCATTAATTCATCTGTGTAATCAGGGCTGGTGATATTTAATTGATTAATATTCATTTAGAATAACAAGTTATAGAATTAATCTAATTAGCTGGTGCCATTGGATTAAGAGGCCTAATTGTAATATCGTTAATTAGCATATTATCGGGTGTCTCTAATATATGTATTAGAGTATTAGCTAAATCGGTGGTTTGTAGCATATTTTTATGGGACTTGATACCTGTCTGTGCGAAAAAACCAGTCTCTATAGAGCCCGGGTTAATACAAGTTACTTTGATATTAAATGATCTTAATTCTAAAAAAAGTGATTCGCTAAAACCTTGTACTCCGAATTTGGTTGCTGAATATGCAGAGCTTTCATTTCTACCAGTTTTACCTAAAATAGAACCTATATTGATAATATGAGAAGATTCCTTTTTTGATTTAAGAAATGGAACTATATTTGAAGTAATATAAAACATTCCATTAAGGTTGGTATTTATCATTTCTAACCATTTAGAAGATGTGATATTTTCAATTTTGCTAAACAAGCCAACTCCAGCATTATTGATTAATATATCTGGGCTCATAGTATCGTTGAAAGTGCTATTTATCCAAGATTTTACATTCTCTTCGTTGCTAATATCTAACTGAATGGGGTGAAATGGGTAGCCTAATTCATTTTTTAAATCATTTAATATTTGAATATTCCTTCCAATACCATATACGATAGCTCTTTTTTTGACTAAAGCTTTTGCA
>JBDHXE010000064.1:0-12019 GCA_039810525.1 Chlorobiota bacterium
TATGACAATCAATAATACAGTAGCTATTGCAAATCCTATTTGCAATTTCATTCCAATTTTCATTTATGTACTCCATTATATGTAAAAAAAAATATTTATTTTGTTTTAGAATGTTAGAGACGAATTAGAAAGCTAATATAATAAATATTGAAATTATTTAGAAGTAATTTTTTGATTGAATATATTTTTATATATTGATAAGCAAATAAAAAGTTAATAAAAATTAATTAACTGTGTAAATACATTTCAATGCTGTAATACATAATAAAATAATATCTCTCAAAAATCTCTCAATTACTTACCTTAGCAATATTAGAGTTGCAAAATTGTCTTATTATTATGTAATTTATAAGGAAAAATTTATGAGATATATCAAGCTAATTTTTATAACAAGCTTTTTACTTGCAATGGTTGCTTGTTCGTCTGGAGTCAAATTTCCAGTATCGTCCAAAATTCCAACAGCAGACATTTTTCTTAAGATTAAATCATTAGAAAGTGGCAATCATGATATTATGATAAAAGCTGTATATTTAGCTGCTCCCGAAAGACTAAGCCCATCTCGCAATGTATATGTAGTATGGGGCGTTACATCGAGCGATGGAATAAGAAATCTCGGTATAATAGATAATGAAAATGGAGAGACAGTAAAATTTGAAACTATGACTCCATTTGCATTAACAGAGATTTTCATCACAGCCGAAAATGTTGGTAATATAACTAAACCAGAGGGAGAAGAAGTAGCACGAATAGATGTAAAAGGACTGAAAGAATAAATTAAAAATTATTCCCTCCATTTGTAAAAATAAATAACATAATGGAGGGGTATTAAAATATATATAACTTTATACATTAAATCTGAAGTGCATTATATCTCCATCTTGCACTACATATTCTTTGCCCTCTATTCTCAATTTGCCGTTATCTTTTATTTTTTGTTCACTTTTGTATTCGAATAGATCATTACAATGGTACACTTCGGCACGAATAAAACCTCTCTCAAAATCAGAATGAATTACACCAGCCGCTTGCGGTGCCAATGAGCCATTTTTGAAAGTCCAAGCTCTGATTTCTTTTTCTCCAGCTGTAAAATAAGTTTGTAAATCAAGCGAATGATAAGCTGCACGCGCTAATTTATCTAATCCAGATTCTGATAAACCCAAAGATTCTAAGAATAGTAACTTTTCTTCGGTAGATTCCAATTCGGCAATTTCCGATTCTAACTTACCACAAATAGTAATTACATCACTACCATTTTTTGCTGCATATTGCTTTACTTGGCGTACATAATCATTATCTTCTAATATAGAATTTTCATCTACATTACAGCAATAAATTTGTGGTTTAAGAGTAATCAAATTCAAGTCTTTGATGCTTTGGTATTCATCATCAGTCATATCCAGACCTCTTGCAGAATTACCCGATTCTAATACATCTTTTAATTGGTGCAACACTGATTCGGATATTTTAGCCTTTTCAACCACTTTTTTATCTTGACTTCTTAGTAATTTCCCTAAATTTTCAATTCTTTTATTCACGCTTTCTAAATCAGCGTAAGCAAGTTCTAATTCAATAATTTCTAAATCTCTACTTGGAGATATACTACCTTCCACGTGAACTATATTATCATCATCAAAACATCGTACTACATGTACAATAGCACCTACATTTCTTATATTGCCCAAGAATTGGTTACCTAAACCTTCGCCTTTGGAAGCACCTTTTACCAAGCCTGCAATATCAACAAATTCGACAGTAGTAGGTATAATTTTTTGTGCTGGTATGAACTCATTGATTTTAGCTAATCTCCAGTCAGGTACATTAACAATACCAAAATTAGGACTAATAGTACAAAAAGGGTAATTAGCAGCTTCGGCAGGAGCCGCAGTCAAAGCACTAAACAAAGTGGATTTGCCTACATTAGGCAGTCCTACAATTCCGCAATTTAAAGACATAATACCTATATATTAATTTAAAAATGGGTAGAAACGGAATAACTAAGTAATTAATCTATTTAATACTAAGATTAATACCTAACATTGGGGATATATAACCACTTTTGATAACAAAATTGAGGCTTATATCATCATTTACATCAAAATAATAAAGATGAGCTCCTACATAAGCATCGACTGTAGCTAATACATACACAGCTAATAAGTAAAAAGCACTCATATCACGATTGTCTCGATAATATTCTCTCCATAATTTGGTTGTATTATATTGGGGATCATCTAAATTCATATTGTCCCATTTATTAGCATAATCCATAAAGTGGGTATGATTGTAATATATCAAAGCGCCCAAAGTAACAGCTCCTCCAAAAAATATTGGCGCTTTCCAATATGACTCCACATATAATTGTCCCCATCCGGGCATAACTAATGATCTCCAAATAGCACCAGATGGGGTTACCTCTAATGCTATTGAAGAATCTTTAGACACATTAGTAGAATCACTTACTTGTGCCTTAATACTTATTGTGTTCCAAAATATTAATAAAAATACAATAAGAATAGATATTTTATTATAATACTGCAATTGCTTCAATTTCAATTAATACATCTTTGGGTAATTTAGAAACTTCGTAAGTAGCACGAGCAGGTTTGGATTCGCCTAAATACTGATTGTAAATCTCGTTCATTTGTCCAAAAGTAGAAATATCTTTCATCAATACTGTTGTTTTTACTATATTATTTGCATTACCACCAGCAGCTTCTACTATTGCAAGTACATTTTTTAATGATTGATGAGTTTGAGCAACAATACCATCGCCAGCTAATTCTCCAGTAACAGTATATGGTATCTGTCCAGATACAAATATCATTTCACCACTTGCCTTGATACCTTGAGAATATGGACCAATAGGAGCAGGTGCCTTTTCTGTTAAAATAATTTTTTTCATAACATCTCCTTAAATTAAATTGCTAAAAATTTGGCAGCTATTAATGAACCAATAACTCCCGTATTAGATAAAAATTTTGCATTTTTGATTACAAGCTTTTCTGTAATGTGTGGTAAAACACGTAATTTAGTATTATTATAAATTTGATTGATAATCAAGTGTGACGCTGCAATACCACCACCTAAAATAACTGTATGAATATCAAGTAAATTCACAATATTTGTTACAGCAATAGAAATATTATAAGCAGTAGTGTTTAGGACTTCAATTGAGGCTTCATCACCACTCTTGGCGAATCTATCTATATCAATTACATCGAAATTATCAATATTATTGAGCATAGATTCGGGATATTTCAATTTAATTTCATAAGCTAATCTAAGAATAGCCATTCTACCAGCATATTCCTCAACTGTACCAACCCTAAATTGTGCAGAAGATTTACTTAAATTAGCACTTCTATCAATAATTGTAAACCCAATTTCGCCAGCCGCATCACTATCACCTCTTAGTATATTCCTATTAATGATAATACCAGCACCAATACCCGTACCTAATGTAATATATATAAAATTGTCCAAATGCTTGCCTTCACCTTCATATAATTCGGCAAGTGCGGCAATATTAGCATCATTATCAATATAGCAGGGTATATTTCGGTTATCAAAAAATGCTTTAAAATCAAAATTATCCCATTCAGGTAGATTAGACAAAGTCTTAATGATACCAGATTGGCTAATTATACCGGGCAATCCGATACCTACTTTCGAAATATCATTGCTAGCTAATATCTCATCAATTTTTGTAAGAATAAAACTTTTAGAATTATTAGAATCAATAGGAAATGATTTGGCTTCAATTTCAAATCTATCTAAATTTGAAACCGAATATTTAAAATTAGTTCCACCAATATCAATCCCCAGATACATCAGCCCTTTTTGTAGAATCTGAATCAGAAATAATAATTACCTCTTCATTCTTTTTAATCATACCATACTTTTCGCGAGCTACTTTTTCGATTGTAATATAGTCATTCTCTAATAATTTAATTTCATTCTCCAAAGAATCACTCTTCAGATTCTCTTTATTAATATTTGTTTTTAAATTACTAATTTCATAATTTAATTTAATTCTATTGACTATTCCATAATCAGAAAATAATACAATTACAAAAATTAAAGTAAAAATAAAGACACCGATTATGATAAATCGGCGTCTTGGAGATTCGTTTACTATAATTTCTTCATCAGACATTATTTGCTATATTTCTTAAGAAATTCTACAAAATTATCTAGCTCTTCTTTACTACGTTTTTCGGTTACTGCCACCAAAAGTCCTTCTCTATTAGCTAAAAATCTTGATATATCAAGACCCGGCAAAATACCATTATTAGCAGCTTCTTCGACTATTACCTTAGCATCAACAGGTGTATTAAGTAAAAATTCATTAAAAAATGGTTTTTGATTAGCCAATCCGAATCCCGGTATCTTAGAGATTTCATTAGCTAAATAATGAGCTTTTTGGAAAGATTGCTCAGCGACTTCTTTTATGCCTTGTTTGCCCATTGTAGCCATATATACAGTTGCTGCGAGCATAAATAGACCTTGATTGGTACAAATATTAGAAGTAGCTTTATCCCTCTTAATTTGCTGCTCTCTTGTTTGTAAAGTTAAAACAAATGCTCTCTTACCTTCGCTATCTTGAGTTAAGCCACTTAATCTACCCGGAATTTTTCTTACAAATTCTTGCTTGCAAGCAAATATTCCCAAATAAGGGCCACCAAAGCTCATTGGAATACCAAGAGATTGGCCTTCACCAACTACTACATCAGCATTATAATTACCGGGTGCTTCTAATAAGCCAAGTGAGATAGGATTGATTACAACAATAAACAAAGCTTTAATAGAATGTGCAATTTGTTCTATTTGCTTTACATCTTCTATACTACCTAAAAAATTAGGTTGTTGTACAATGATCGCAGATATAGAATCATCAGCCAAGCTTTGTAATTTATTCAAATCACAAGTGCCATTTTCATCAATTACTTCTGAATAATCGAGCTCTCGACCAAAAGTTAGTGTTTTAGTAACTTGCAAATATGATGGATTGATCTGACCAGCTACCAAAAATTTCTTTTTACCATTATGAGCGCTACTCATCAAACATGCTTCTGCCAAAGATCCTCCTCCGTCATACAGCGAAGCATTAGAAACAGGCATATTAGTAAGCTGACAAATCATAGTTTGGTACTCATACATAGCTTGCAATGTGCCTTGTGATACTTCTGCTTGGTAAGGAGTATAAGCAGTTTTGAATTCTGGCTTTTGCAATACAGAATCAACAATAGAAGGAATAAAATGATCGTAGGCACCCCCACCAAGGTAGCAATTATGAGAGTTAGCAGTCAAATTTTTATTAGATAAATTCTCCAACAATTTTGAAATTTCCAATTCTGATAATTTAGGAGGTAGATTCAAAGGTTTAAAAAGTTTAAAATCATTCGGTATATTAGAAATTAATTCATCAAACGAGCTAACACCAATAGTATTAAGCATTTCTTGACGTTCTTCGTCAGTGTTTGGGACAAATGTCATTTATTAATTTTCTCCAAAAAAAAATTCATTAATAATAATTACAAAAGTAAATGATATATATTTGACTTACAAATTAGTCTTTAATTTTACTCATTATTTCTTTAAATTTACTTATATATGGTATGGCATTAGGGTCTTGCTTATATAGAATACCCAGATAATAGCTAGTCCAATCTCCAAGTAATGTAAGATCAAGTGCACGCTCTACAAACGTATCACCAATACCATAATACTCCAAATATTCAATATTTAAGTCTTTTAATAAATCTTTCATAGCTTCGAATCTTAGTTTGACTCGAGGGTGGTTTTCTCTATCTCTCAATAATATTATTTTAAGTTTATCAATAGCACCAATTGGTTTTAGGAATCCATTAATTTCATTATGATTCATCTCAGGCACTACATTACCAAACGCCATAGACTTAGAGTTTTCTTGGAATTGGCCACGCCATCTAAGATTAATAGGTAGCATCAATTCACTTGAATATATTAGTGGAATATTATCAAACAATTGATTCGCTAATTTAAATGCAGGGTTATTAAAATCGTGAACTGAATATTTCTTAGTTGTCTTTTTGATAAATTCAGGTAAAGAATTGAGATTTATAGTATTTTCTTGAATATTATCTATCAAATTCAATTTATACATAATAGATAAAATAGTTACTAACGAATATCCTAAGGCAGCTCTTGGCTGAAATCCTTCTGGTAAATAGACTATAGGTAAATTGTTTTCTTTAAAAATCTTTTCTAACTTACCACCTGTTGTGATAGCAATTAAATTTTTAGTTTTATTAAGTGCATCTAAAGCTGCTGAAATAGTTTCCTCAGTATTGCCCGAATAAGAACTTAATATGACTAAAGTATTTTCATTGACATAATTTGGCATAGTATAATATCTATTAATATCAACTCTTATCCCTTGCATCAAATTATAGCTTTGCACAATTGATTTGAAATAGTCGCCACCAATAGCAGAACCACCCATACCACTAATAATTATTTCGTATATATTATTTTTAAAATTAAAACTTGGTAAATCTCTACTAATTTCAATTGCATGCTCTACTTGAAGATGAAAATTCTCAAGCGATGCTAATATAGAACCTTTATCATAATTTAAAAAATTATCCATTTTATAACCACTCAGTTTTATTATTTGCTCTTAATATTTTAACTATATTTTTTACATTTTGTGAATTGTTAATAGGTGTTACTAATAATGAATCATCAGTATTGATAATTGCTACACCATCTAACCCTATACTAGTAGAAATAAACCTCTTGCTAGCTTTGTTGATTATTAGAGAATTTATTACATTATCTATCTCTACATTCCCTTCTATTATATTGCCATTTTCATCAGGTAGCCTTACTCTAAATAATGAATCCCATGTACCTAGGTCATCCCAATTAAAAATTGATTTCATTACCGATACATTCGAAGTTTTCTCCATTATACCATTATCAATAGAAATATCAGGGAATCTCTCAAAAATATCATCTATATCAGGATTACTGCCATTAAAAATATAATCTGTTTTATTAATATACATTTCAGCCATATCATCGATTTTGATTCCAATTTCAGGTAGATATTTTCTCATTTCATTATTGAAATAATCTAATCTATAAAAGAACATACCGCTATTCCAAAGAAAATTCCCCTGCTGTAAGTAACTTAGAGCTTTTTCGTAATCAGGTTTTTCGTGAAATTTTAAACCTTTAAGAATAGTATCATCTTTTAAGTCTTTATCAAATTCAATATATCCAAAACCAGTTTCAGGTCGTTTTGGTATTATCCCGATAGTAGCAATAGTATCATTTATAGCACAATAATTATTTAATTTATCAAGAGATTGCAAAAACAAGTCTTTTGGCTCTATTACTTGATCAGCAGTCAAAACAGATACAACTATATTTTTGGCATTATCATATCCATATTTTGACAATAGAATAGAAGATGCCAAAGCTAAGCAAGGTGCTGTATTCCTTTTGTATGGTTCAGCAATGATATTTTGTGGTGGTAGTTCAGGTAAAGCATCTCTAATAGGATTCTGTAATACCTTGCTAGTAATTATATAAATATCATCATCTGCAATAAACCCATTGATCCTATCAATAGCTTCTTGGAGCATATTTCTAGATAAAGAAGAAAGGTATAATAATTGTTTGGGACGATTAATTCTACTTAGTGGCCAAAATCTCTCACCTACACCACCAGCCATTATAATAGCAACTCTTTTCATTAAATTACATAAAATTAAAATACAAATATAAACTAAATATACTAAAAATTAAATTATTACAATTTAATAATTATAGCATTAAATAATTATAATCATTCAATAATTCTATTTAAATAAATAAAAAAATAATTTAAAATAAATATATGTGATTTATTAATTACACTTTAATAGAATAATTTTTGTGATAAAAAGACGTCTATAATCAGACATTTTACAATACTATAATATGAGGTAATTATAATGAGAATCGCAATTAATGGTTTTGGAAGAATCGGAAGACTTGTATTCCGTGAACTAATAAACAGAAATTCAGATGTAGAATTTGTAGGTATCAATGATTTGACAGATGCAGCTACTTTAGCACATTTATTCAAATATGATTCTGTACATGGCAAGTTTAAAGGCGATGTAAAGGTTGAAAATAATTCTATAATTGTTAATGGCAAAAGCATACCAGTTAGTGCAGAGAAAGAAATAAGTAATTTAAAATGGCGTAATCTGGATATAGTAATCGAAGCAACTGGAGTACATACCAAAAAAGATCAATTAATGCAATATTTAGAAGTAACAGGAGCTAAAAAAGTTGTATTAACAGCACCGGCCAAAGAGCCACTCGATGCTACAATAGTATTAGGTGTGAATGATAATAGTCTTACTGGCAATGAAAAGTTACTGTCTAACGCCTCTTGTACTACTAATTGCTTAGCTCCGATGGTTAAAATATTACACGATAAATATGGTATTGAAAATGGATTGATGGTTACTATTCATGCTTATACCAACGACCAAAGAATATTGGATCTTCCTCACAAAGACTTAAGAAGGGCACGTGCTGGCGCTGCCAATACTATACCTACCACTACTGGGGCAGCAAAAGCAGTTGCCGAAGTAATGCCAGAATTAAAAGGTAAATTAAATGGATATTCAGTGAGAGTACCTATACCAGATGGATCACTTACAGATTTTGTAGCAGTATTAAATAAACAAGTAACAAAAGAAGAAATTAACAATGTCTTCAAAGAAGCATCAGAAACTTATCTCAAAGGTATTCTTGAATATTCAGAAGATCCTTTAGTATCATCTGATATTGTGGGCAACCCACATTCTTGTATTTTCGATTCTCAATTAACACAAGTAATTGGCAATCAAGTAAGAGTAGTTGGCTGGTATGATAATGAATATGGTTATTCAAGCAGAATAGTAGATTTGACACTTAAACTAAAATCTCAATTATAAGGAACTTTATTATGATTAAGTCTATCCATGAAGCAGATTTTAATAATAAATTAGTACTTGTCAGAGTAGATCTAAATGTCCCTATGGATAAAAGCGGCAATATTACCGATGACAAGAGAATAGTAGAATCATTATCTACTATTGATGAAATAATTGACAAAGGTGGTATCCCTATATTAATGTCTCATCTTGGAAGGCCAAAAGGCAAAGTCAACCCTGACTATTCACTCAAACCTATAGCAATACATCTAAAAGAACAATTTGGATACAAAGTAATATTTGCGAGTGATTGTATTGGTAGTCCTGCTAAAGAAGCTGTGCAATTAGCTAAAAAAGGCGATATAGTTCTATTAGAAAATTTAAGATTCCATCCAGAAGAAGAAGCAGACGATGTTAATTTTGCTAAAGAATTAGCTTCGTTAGGTGATTGCTATGTTAATGATGCTTTTGGTTCTGCTCATAGAGCACATGCAAGCACATATTCTATTGCTACTTATTTTAAAGACAAATATGCTGGTAATCTGATGATAAAAGAATTAAATTATTTAGGTAATGCTCTTAAAGAACCAAAGCGACCCTTTGTAGCAGTAATGGGTGGATCTAAAATCTCAGGCAAAATTGATGTAATTAATAATCTTTTAGATAAATGTGATAGCATTTTGATAGGCGGAGGAATGATTTTTACATTCTTTAAAGCTCTTGGCTATGAAATAGGAAAATCTATTATAGAAAATGACAAAGTTGATCTTGCCCTATCATTAATGAATAAAGCTAAAGAACAAAATATAGATCTTGTATTACCAGTTGATGTAATAGTTGCCGACAATTTTGCTAACGATGCTAATTCAAAAATTGTAAAAATAGATAAAATAAGTTCTGAAGATATTGGTATGGATATAGGTCCTAAAACTATAGAATTATTTGATTCAAAAATTTGCCAATCTAAAACTGTTATCTGGAATGGTCCTATGGGAGTATTTGAAATGGCTAAATTTGAAAAGGGGACTCGTGCAGTTGCTGATTCGTTAGTTCAATTAACTAAGAATGGTGGGATTACAATTATAGGGGGTGGAGATTCTGCTGCCGCTATCGCTAAGTTTGGACTAGAAAAGCAAGTAACCCATGTCTCTACAGGTGGTGGCGCGTCACTTGAATATTTAGAAGGAAGAGAACTACCCGGTGTCTCAGCATTAGAAAATTAATTCGTTAAGTAAAGAACTGTTTTATAATTGTTAGTATTTTAGAATATGCATTTAATTATACAATTTATTATAAAACAGTTCTTATTATATAATAATAATCTAAAATTTAAAGAAAATACCTTTTCTTATCGTTGTATATAATTGGTTGCTTATTTTTTTGTATTTTGCAAGTTTATTTAATGTTAAAAATTTTTTTTATTTATGGATGTTAGAGTAAGATTTGCCCCTTCACCTACAGGATATCTACATGTAGGTGGTTTGAGGACTGCTTTATATAATTATTTATTTGCCAAACACAATAATGGCAAAATGATACTACGTATAGAAGATACTGATAGAAGCAGATACGTAGAAAATGCTATTGAAAATTTAATAGATTCTTTGAAATGGGCAGGTATTGAGTACGATGAAGGTCCTGATATTGGTGGAGACTATGGACCATACAAACAATCAGATAGATTAGAATTATATAAAAAATACGCTCAAGAACTATTGGATTCTAGCAAAGCTTACTATGCTTTTGATACTTCCGAAGAACTTACCGAAATGCGTAAGAAAAACGGTGATATATTCGACCCAAAATATAAACGCTTAGAAATGAATAATCAATTTACAATTGGATTGGAAGAAAGCAAGAAACTTATTAATAATGGAGTTGATTATGTCATTAGATTATTAGTTCCTGAAAATGAAGAAATTATATTCCAAGATATTATTCGCGGAGAGATTAAAGTTAGTACAAATGATATAGATGATCAAATATTGTTAAAATCGGATGGTTATCCTACTTATCATTTAGCTAATGTAGTAGATGATTATTCTATGAAAATAAGCCATGTGATTAGGGGAGAAGAATGGTTACCATCTACACCCAAACACATATTACTATACAATTCTTTCAATTGGGAGCCACCAAAATTTGCACATTTGCCACTTTTGCTAAACAAAGATAAGTCAAAATTAAGAAAACGTCAAGGTAGTGTAGCCGTAGAAGATTATATACAAAAAGGATATTTGAAAGACGCTTTCGTAAATTTTATTGCACTATTAGGGTGGAACCCTACTGGAGATAGAGAAATATATTCTATCAAAGAGTTTATAGAGTACTTTAATTTAGAAAAAGTAAATAAAGCTGGTGCAGTATTCGATGTACAGAAATTAGATTGGATGAACCAACAGTATATCAAACTTATTAATCCAGAAATATTAGCAGAAATATTACAAATATCAGCTAAAAAAAGAAATTTTGAAATAACTAATGAATATTCTATTAAGCTGATTAATTTATTTAAAGAACGAATAGTATTGGTCGATGACATATTTGAGGTTGCTCCATATATGTTTACAGATAATTTCGATTATGATAAAGAATATTTTAATAAGAAATGGAATGAGAAAACTATTTCTATTATTTCTAAATTATTAGCTATCTATGAAAATACTGATGAGTTCTCTCACAGTAATCTGCATAACATTACAAAGGAATATGTTGAGAATATGGGTAAGAAAATAACAGATGTAATACATCCTATTAGATTAATGATAACAGGACAGTCAAGCGGAGCTAGTATGTTCGAAACTATGGAAATCTTAGGCAAAGATAGATGTATGAAACGATTTAAATATTTTTTTGATGAAATTTTTATTAAATTGTGCAATGAATAAATTGATATATTCAATATTGTTTATGTTGGTGGTACTGGTATCATCTTGCAAAGTTACAGACAATGCAACTAATACAGATATTGTATGCAATCTTGAAGACTATAAAAACATTGAAATAGAATTTGGATATATTACTACTAAAAATCATAGCAACCATTACTTGCTTAAAAA
>JBDHXE010000065.1:0-12012 GCA_039810525.1 Chlorobiota bacterium
TCTAATCCAACCACAGCAAACATTGTACCTGGCTGTTCTAATCCAGCGTTGTACATCAATTCTCCTCTTTTGGCTACTAATTTTAATCCATCAAACAAGTCAATAATTCCAGAAGCATAAAGTGCAGCATATTCACCTACTGAATGCCCTGCGGTAGCATTGTATTGAATTCTATCTTGAATAATATTATATATGATAGCAGAATGTAGGTAGATTGCTGGCTGAGTATACCGTGTTTCTTTTAATATTTCGGACGGACCATCAAACATTATATCACTAATTTTATAATTTAATATATCATTAGCGTTGTTTAATATTTGTTGTACATTGCTAAAGCTATTATAGATATCTTTAAGCATACCTACATATTGAGAACCTTGGCCAGAGAATACTAATGCTGTTTTCATATTTAATTTCCTTGATTCATATTCCATCGCAACCAGATAGCTCCCCAAGTAAAACCAGCACCGAAGCTAGCAAGTACTAGATTGTCTCCTTTTTTCAATTTTCCATTTTGATGCCATTCGGATAGGCATATTGGTATAGTACCAGCAGTTGTATTGCCATATTTATCAATATTTACCATTACTTTACTCATTGGTAAATCAATTCTATTGGCAGTAGCAGTAATGATTCTTAAGTTTGCTTGATGTGGTACTAACCAAGCAATATCATCGGCTGTTAATTTGTTTTTTTCTAAGAGTTCTGCAGTAACATCGGCCATACCAATAACAGCGGCTTTGAATACAGGCTGTCCGTCTTGGTGTATAAAATGTTCATTATTTTGAACGGTCTCAATAGATGCAGGTTTGAATGAGCCACCTGCTAATTGGTGTAAATATTTGCCACCTTCGCCGTCAATATGTAATATTTGATCTAATACACCATAATTATCGTCATCTGATTTTTCTATTAGACATACACCAGCACCATCTCCAAATAGTATAGCTTGTCCTCTATCGTTTAGATTTAAAATAGAGGTCATTTTGTCGGCACCGCATAATAAGACTTTTTTTGACATACCAGAATTAACTAGAGAAGCGGCAGTTGAAAGTGCAAATAGGAATCCAGAGCACGCAGCGGAAATATCAAATCCCCAGACGTTTTTGATACCTAACTTATGCTGAACTACTGCGGCAGTAGAGGGGAACATATGATCTGGTGTAACTGTAGCTACAATTATTGTATCAATTTCATTTTTATCAATACCTCTCTTCTCAATACATTCGAGGGCAGCAGGAACAATGAGGTCGGAAGTAGCTCCATCTTTAGCAAATCTTCTTTCTGAAATTCCCGAGCGTGTTTTAATCCATTCATCGCTTGTATCTAAGTATTTTTCGAAGTATGAGTTAGGATATATATCGGGTGGTAAATAATGTGCAATCGAAGTAATAGTAGCTGACATAATCTTCTCTTAATTAATTAATGCTTTTTCAATTATTTTATTGACATCGGCTTTTATCATATCCTTAGCTCTTAGTATCATATTTTTGATAGCAAGTGGAGATGATTTGCCATGTCCAATTATAGAAACTCCATTGACACCAAGTAGTGCTACTCCTCCATAGTTCTGATAGTCAAAGTCACGGAGTACATCTTTCATTACGGGTATCATCAATCCAGTTTTAATTTTATTTACAAAACTTTTTTCTGAATAGTCTTTGATTTTTGATTTTAATACGGTAATAAAACTCTCTGCAAATTTTAATACAATATTGCCAACGAATCCATCGCATACTACTAAATCGGCATCACCAGACATTATGTCTCTACCTTCTATATTACCTATAAAATTCAAATTACTATTTTTAAGTAATTGGTAGGTCTCTTTTACGGCGTCAGTGCCTTTGCTTTCTTCTTCTCCTACATTTAGTAGGCCTATTCTAGGGTTATTTATATTTAAAACCTTTTCCAAATAGATATTTCCCATTATTGCGTATTCGTAAAGATAGCGTGGTTTGAGATCTACTGTAGCACCTACGTCCATAAGGAACATTGGATTACCTGCTATTGTAGGTAGTATAGTACCAATTGATGGCCGAGAAACTCCTTTTATTCTCCCAAGTACTAGTGTAGATACTGCCAACATAGCTCCTGTATTACCAGCTGACGCAAAAGCATCACAATTGCCATTTGCATGATATTCGGCACCAATATATAGAGATGATTGCTTTCGTTTCTTTATTACATCTGTCGGGTCGTCTTTCATAGAAATTTTATCAGGTGCATCTACAATTTTAACTTTATTGATATCATAATTTAAAATTTTAATTTGCGATTCTATCAAAGAAGAGTCTCCTACAAGATGAATTTCGATATCTTGATGATTAGGATCGTTTAGCAATAAGTATGCACCTTGTATTTCATTGAGGGGTGAGTAATCACCCCCCATTGCATCGAGTGCTATTCTGTATTTAGAGATTTGCATTTTTTCTAAAAACACACTATGCTATTGCAAGAACCTTTCTTCCGTTATAATAGCCACATTCGGGGCAAGCAGCGTGCGACAATTTAGTAGTTCCACATTGTGGGCAGTTACCTGTCTGCATCGAAGAAGCTTTGTAATGTGTTCTTCTCTTATTTCTTCTAGACTTAGAGAATTTTCTGTTTGGATTTGGCATTTCCCTATCTCCAATTAATTTATTTTAAAATCTTTTAATTTCGCCCAAGTTTCATCAGTAGCATTTTTGCTATTTGATAATTCTGGAAATATATCCGTTATTTCTTTGTTTCGGTACTTTGGAGCTATCCTTTTCATTGGTAAATTTAAAGCTAATAACTCAATAACTTCATTAGTAATATCAATGAATTGTGCATCTTCTCTTATGAATAATTCGCTATCATTTCTGTTAGCTGAATTTTCTAATACAGCTTGTGTATCTGCTATATATGACAAATTAATATCGCTAATAATTTGTTCTGTATAGTTTTCTAGTGATCTATCACAAACTAAGTTAGCCATAGCAGATGATTGGGCTACAATTGTATATCTATTACCAATTTTTTTAATAATACCTTTTACATTGATAGTGCCGAAGAACTCATCAAAGTGACAATCTATTTTTGAAATATCTGTATTAAGATTAATTTCATATTTTCCGTCTTTCATACCGTGTATATTAATCTTAATCATTTCCGAATCCATCAATCAACAAAACAACAAAAATACTGATTTTTATTAAAATTACAAAATAATTGATTAGCTACTAAATTTTAGTTGCTACTGATTTACCTTGCAAGAATAGCATTAAATAATCACGGCTACCTGCTTTTGAATCTGTTCCGCTCATATTAAATCCACCAAATGGATGGACATCAACCATTGCTCCAGTGCATTTTCTATTTAAATATAAATTTCCACAATGGAATTCTATTTTGGCTCTTTCTAACTTCTCAGGGTTGTTAGAGTAAACTGCACCAGTAAGCCCATATATAGTATTGTTTGCTATTTTTAGTGCGTGATCGTAATCTTTTGCTTTGATTACTGCTAATACAGGTCCAAATATTTCTTCTTGTGCTAATCGAGCGTTTTCATCAATATCTATAAATACTGTTGGCTCAATATAATACCCATCTAATGTTTCTATTTTGTTTCCGCCATTGATCAATTTACCCTCTTCTTTGCCAATATTAATATAGTTTAATATCGTCTTTTCGGCATTAGCGCTAATAACTGGGCCCATTCTATAATTATCTTCTGGAAATCCAACTTTAATTGTATCTACTTCTGCTTTAAGCTTGGCTACAAATTCATCGTAAATCTTTTCATCAACTATAGCTCTTGAGCATGCGGAACATTTTTGACCTTGAAATCCAAATGCTGCGGTAGCAACGCCTTGTACAGCTGAATCAATATCTGCCTCGGAATCAACAATAATAGCATCTTTGCCGCCCATTTCAGCGATAACTCTTTTAATCCATATTTGACCTGGGTTAACTTTCGCTGCTCTTTCCATTATTCTTAAACCAACTTCCATTGATCCAGTGAATGAAATAAATCTTGTTTTAGGGTGATCTACTAAGTAGTCGCCTGCCTCTGAACCGCTTGCTACGAAATAGTTAAGTACTCCATCGGGAAGACCTGCTTCTTTCATAATATCAGCAAATAGACGAGCCATCATAGGAGTTTCTGATGATGGTTTTAGTACTACTGTATTGCCAGAGACAAATGCAGCTGCTGAAATACCTGCCATTATAGCAAAGGGAAAATTCCAAGGTGGTATACATACTCCTACTCCAAGTGGTATATAGAAGTATTCGTTTTTTTCTCCCGGATATGGTGTTAAGTCTTGCATTTTACCATAACGGAGAGCTTCGTGAGCATAAAATTCCATAAAGTCGATACCTTCGCAAGTATCAGCATCTGCTTCTAAATAATTTTTGCCCGCTTCAGTAATCATCCAAGCATTAATTTCTAATCTTCGTTGTTTCATTATTTCAGCAGCTTTGAAAAGATATGATGCTCTCTCTTCGGCCGATGTGTATTTCCATGTTTCAAATGTTTTTAAAGCAGCTTGAATTGCATCTTCTGCTTGATCTTTACCACCTTTTTGGAATACACCAATTATTTCGCTTTTGTGTGCTGGATTGTATGAAGTAGTTTTCTTGTCCGTATATACTTCTTTGCCACCAATAATATTAGGATATTCTTTGCCTAATTGCTCTCTTACTTTATCAAGAGCGGCTTTTTGTTGCTTATAGATTTCTTCGTTTGAAAAATCGAGATAAGTCATATTTCTAAATTCTTGCATTTAATAACTCCACATTTTACTTGAAGATTAATAATTTTACAAAAATACGAAATTTAAACTACATTCTAAAATTATCGATTGTTTTATTCTTAATATATATAATTATGTAATGTTAGATTTACGATAAATGATTAATACATTTGTATTGATTTTTTATTTATCAAAAATAATATTTCTTTTGTTAATTAGTTATATCGTAATTGTATTTTAATGGATGATATGTTTTGTTTAATTTATTATGTGAATTTTTATGTATAATTTAATTTACTTTGTTCCATTTGCTGGGTTATTAGCTTTGCTATATACTTATATAAAGTCAAAATGGGTTGCACAGCAACCTGCTGGTACAGAAAAAATGGAACGAATTTCAAAGTGTATTTCTGATGGTGCTGCTGCATTCTTGAAGGCAGAGTATAGGGTAATAGCAATATTTGTAGTAATTGTTGCTATTCTTTTGGGTATCCAAGGTTCGATGGTGAATGATTCTCACCCTTTGATAGCTTTATCTTTTATTGTTGGTGCTTTAGCTTCGGCTTTGTCGGGCAAGATAGGTATGAATGTAGCTACTAAGGCTAATGTAAGGACAACTAATGCGGCTCGTGAAGGTCTAAACAGGGCTCTTAAAGTAGCTTTTACTGGTGGTTCTGTTATGGGTATGGGTGTAGTTGGGCTTGGCACTTTGGGTTTAAGTATATTGTTTGTAATTTATGAATTGATGTTTCCTATAGGTGAAATACATGGGCTCAATAGAATTATTGCAATTTTGACTGGTTTTTCTTTTGGTGCATCTTCTATAGCTCTCTTTGCTCGTGTGGGTGGTGGTATTTATACTAAGGCAGCAGATGTTGGTGCTGATTTAGTGGGTAAAGTAGAAGCAGGTATTCCGGAGGATCATCCACTAAATCCTGCTACTATCGCAGATAATGTTGGTGATAACGTAGGTGATGTGGCTGGTATGGGTGCTGACTTGTTCGAATCTTATGTGGGCTCTATTCTTGGCACAATGGTGCTTGGAGTAGCTTTTTATTCTGCTCCAGAATTTGCAAATACACCATTTCAGGGTATTTCTGCTATTATTTTACCTTTATTTTTGGCTGCTGCTGGCATTATTGTTTCTATTCTCGGGACATTTTTCGTAAGGGTCAATGAAGGTGGAAATCCTCAGAAGGCTTTAAATTCTGGTACTTTTATTGCATCTATAGCAATGATTGCGGCTTCTTATTTACTGATTAATTGGTTGTTACCTTCGAGTTGGGTTTTTGATGATCCGCTGTATGGCACTCAAAAAATCATAACTTCTTTCGGAATTTTCTTATCAACTATTGTTGGTTTGGCTGCTGGTGTAGGTATAGGTTTAATTACTGAATATTATACAGGGCTTGGTAAGCCCCCAGTTCGTAAAATTGCAGAGCAATCTCTAACTGGCTCGGCAACTAATATTATTGCTGGCTTAGGTACTGGTATGTTTTCTACTGCAATTCCAATTTTGTTTATTATAATAGCAATTATGGTATCTTTCTCTTTTGCTAATTTGTATGGTATTGCTATTGCGGCTGTGGGTATGTTGGCAACTACTGGTATTCAATTAGCTGTAGATGCTTATGGTCCAATTTCTGATAATGCTGGTGGTATTGCTGAAATGAGTGAATTACCAAAAGATGTAAGGTCGAGAACTGATAAATTAGACGCTGTTGGTAATTCTACTGCGGCTATTGGTAAAGGTTTTGCTATTGGTTCTGCGGCTTTGACTGCTTTGGCTCTATTTGGTGCATTTATGACTTCGGCTCATATTAAATCTATTGATATTTCAAAAGCTGATGTAATTTCGGGAGTGTTTATTGGTGGTACTTTGCCATTTATTTTTTCGGCTTTGGCTATGGGTGCTGTTGGTCGTGCAGCAAGATCTATGATAACTGAGGTAAGACGTCAATTTAATGATATACCACAATTAAAAGCTGCTCTTGCTATTTTTAAAAAGAATGAGGGCAAAGAGCTTGATACTTGGTCTGCAGAGGATTTGAAGATTTATCATGAAGCTGAAGGTAAGGCTGAATATGCTAAATGTGTAGAGATATCGACAATTGCTGCATTAAAGGAGATGATGGCTCCCGGTCTTTTGGCTGTTGTAGCTCCAATTATAGTGGGATTTGCTTTTGGTGCCGAAACTTTAGCTGGTATGTTAGCTGGTGTAACGGTAGTAGGTGTTTTGCTAGCAATTTTTCAGTCAAATGCTGGTGGTGCTTGGGATAATGCTAAAAAAATGTTTGAAGAAGGTGTGCATATAGATGGTCAAACTTATTATAAGGGCTCCGAAGCTCACAAAGCAGCTGTAACTGGTGATACAGTAGGTGATCCGTTTAAGGATACTTCTGGACCATCAATTAATATTTTAATTAAGCTGATGTCAATAGTTGCATTGATACTTGCTCCTATTTTAGCAGCATTTTAATTTTATTTTTTAATATTTTTTAAAAAAAAAGCTTTTAATTTTCAGATGTCCTACACTTCTTCACAGTCGTCCTACACTTCAAAAATGTAGGACGACTGAAAGCAACAAAACTTATCAATTAAAAAAACAGATTATATACTTTCTTTAATTTCCTTTAAAATTTATTCATATTTGTGATTGCCATTAAATAATAGCTACCCATATCGGTAACTGTGAAGTTATCACCATTTACAGGTACATATCTACCTTTTTCTGTATCATAAAATCTTAATTGTGAATTAGATTGTATTTTAGTAGGTGCTATAGCTGCTTTATCTATCCTTAATGTAACGGTTGCATTCAAATTAGTAGGTCCATTAATATCCCAGAAGTAAGCACCTAAGCTATTATTTGTGTTTGAATTGGTTAACCTAACAGATATTTCAGGATTAGAATTGTCCGCAGTAGTTATAGTAATAGTATAATTATATTTACCGTCTGTTATTGGGAAAGTCTTAGTAGTATTAGCTGAAATATCTTTCATCACTAATCTACCATCGCCAATAGTTTTAATTAAACCAGCCGTTATATTGCCTGTTAATTCAAAGTCATAATCGCCTAATTCAACTTTGAAATTACTAAAATCTAAATCGCCATTATAAATAAATTTACTTTCAGTTGCTAAATAAATAGTTCCACCATCACAAACTTTCGTAACAGCTAAATCCAAATCTGAAAAATAAGTTTCTCCCCAGCCCGATGTATTATCATCATAATTTTCATCTACATATATATCAGTTTTGCATAGTATTTCTAAGCCAGGAATAGGATTAACTTTGGGAGTTGCACCCGGCGTATCATAATCAATATCAGTTAAATATGGATATGAATTCAAACTAATACCATCGCCAATTTTCCATATTGGAGTAGTAAAATCCCAACCTGCATCAGTAAAGGTAGATTTAGTCTTCATTTCAACTGTTGTTAATCCCGTAACACCTGCACCACCCGCTGAACTACTTTTTCCGCTTGTTTCAGTATCCCAGAAGCAATTACTGACTGTTCCTCCATCACTACGACCTATTAAGCCACCAACCTCTGAATCACCCGTAACTGCTCCAGTACTATAGCTGTTTTCGATTATGCCATCAGCTAATTGATAACCAACCAGACCACCTGCATACTGAGAAGAAACTAAACCCGAAACCGTACTAGTGCTATAGCTATTTCTAATTGTTCCACCATATTGATAACCCATAAGACCACCAATAAGATTGTCCCCCGAAACTGCACCTGTACTATAACTGTTGCTAATTGTTCCAACATCTTGATAAGCAACAAGACCGCCGACACGACTACTACCAGAAACAGTAACTTTACTATAGCTGTTTTCGATGGTGCCAATTGATAGAACACCCACCAAACCGCCGATATACTGAGAAGAAATTGAACCCGAAACCGTACCAGTGCTATAGCTGTTACTAATTGTTCCATTTGTTGATAAAAATCCCACCAGACTGCCTACATAAAAGTACCCCATAACATCAATATTAATTAAACCTAAGTTTTCGATTTTCGCGTTGCTACCATATATAAAACCAAATAAACCAATATAATCTTGACTTGGTCTATTTATGTATAAATTAGAAATAATATGATTTTGACCGTTATATTGCCCCGTAAAATTAACACCATCATTTCCTATTGGGGAGAAACCTAATTGGTCTTCTACGTCCCAAGTTGCTGAGCCATCGCCATCCCAATCTATATCTTCTTTATCTTCAAAATCTATATCAGCTGTTTGTTAAAAATACTTATCCCAATCTCCTGTATTAAGCGATAATTCAAACAAATCCGCAACTGTATGAATTTGATAAGGGTCGCCTGAAGTACCTGAGCCACCTGAATAAGCACTAACTAATAAATTAGTATATAAAATTCCAAGAAGGAAGAAAATTTAAAAAGCATATTTTGTCATTTCCCACTCCGATAAAATCACTTAAATTAGTAATTAATTTAACACTTAAGTACAAAATTAATAAAATATCAGATTATACAAACTAAAATCATTTCTTTATTAGATAATTTTATTTAGGTACACAAAATTATTACTACATATTAACTTAAAATATCAAATAAAAATATAATATTAATCTTATTTATAAAAAAAACTATATTAATTTTAATCCTAACTGTAATTTTATTGATTTTGAATTGTTATTATATTATATGAAAGAATTTAATATTTATTACAATTATTAAATAGTGCTATGAAAAGACAAATTATAATTTCAGTATTTCTAATTTTTACGGCTATTAGTCTTAGTTTTTCTAATAATAGGGCTTCGGATTCTATTGCTTTAGACCAATTTTTTCATGGAACTGGTGGTAGGTGGTGGGCATAGAATTATGGCTGGACAAGTAGATATGGTGTTAATAACCCTCTTGACGATAGATATGGAGTAGCTCTTAGTAAAGATGGTAGAGTAATTAAATTAATATTAGAAGAAAATGAAATTGAAAGAAAACTAACTGATTCTTTAATTTACTTAGATAAATTACAGGTATTAAAATTAAATTCAAACTTAATTATTGGTGAGATACTAAAAGGCTTTAGAAATCTTACAGATTTAGAACTTCTTTATTTAAATGAAAATGCTATGAGCGGTCAGATACCCGAAGAGTTGGAAAATTATACTAAATTAAGAGAATTATACCTTAATAATAATAGATTTAGCGGTGAAATACCTGATGCAATATTTAAATTAGAAAATTTGGAAGAATTAAATCTTAGAACTAACTTATTAAAAGGTGAAATTTCACCAAAGATTGGTAATTTAACCAACTTAATTTTACTTAGTTTATCTAAAAATTCATATACAGGGCAAATTCCTGCTGAAATCGGTAATTTAAAAAACTTGAATGTACTTTTTTTAAGTAGCAATAGATTATCGGGTAGTATCCCTGCTGAAATCGGTAATTTAAAAAATCTACAATTCTTATTTTTAGATGATAATCTACTTAGTGGGCAAATTCCCGCTGAAATTGGCAATTTAAATAACCTATATGGAATCTATTGTGATAGGAATAATTTATCAGGCACATTGCCTCCCGAATTATCTAATTTAATCAATCTTCAAGAAATATACTTAGATCATAATCAAATATCGGGAGATATACCTGTAGAATTTGCTGCTCTTCAATCATTAAAATACTTAAACATTGCTAATAATAATATAAAGGGTGGATTAGAAAATATTCATTCAAATAATTTAAACTATTTAAATATACAAAATAACGACCTTGATTTCTCTGATTTAGAGGATTTAACTGTTAAACCTAAAAAATTAGATTATGCACCTCAAAACTTTCTCGGAAAACCTGAAACCATAGAAAGAAAAATTGGCGAAAATTTTATTATATATGCAGGTGATACATATACAGAAGGTAATATTAATAGGTGGTATAGAGGCAATGAATTATTAAATAAATATACTACACAGAAACTAAAAATTGATTCGCTCACCGAAGAAGATAACGGTTTCTATATTTGCAGGGTTACTAATAATAAATTTAAAGATTTAACATTATATAGACATAATGTAATATTATTTGTAAAAAAAGTAATATTAACAGCTAAAGATACTGATAATTCATATATAATTTGCGAAGGTAATTCATTACAAATGGCAAATGGATTATCACTATCAATCGATGAAGAATTACAATCTAACGATGATTACGTATATCTATGGGAGCAAATCGAAGGAGATAATGTAGCAACATTAGATAATTATAATATAACAAATCCTATATTATCAGTTAAAAAATTAAAAGATACATCAGATAGTGTAATCAGATACCGCCTAACCATTACAAACAAAAATGATATTAATATATTCACTAATTTAGAATATAGCGTCAAAATTCTTAAAAAAGCATTGCCTACTTGGAAAACATCGGGTACTATTGTTGATTATAATGGTAAAGCTAAGATAATAATAAATAGCCGTGATGATTGGAATTATAGTTTTTACGATAACAAAGATGATATAATACAAACAGATAGATTTAAAAAAATACCGGGTGAATTAACGTGGCAAACTGACCCATTAACAGAGACTACATCGTTTTGGGTAGAAGCATACCGAACTGATTTAGAAGAATGCAAAGAATATAGAAGGGAAATAAAATTTATAATATTATCAATTGATGATAATCAATTATTATCATCAGAAATTAACATTTATCCTAATCCCGCAACAAATTATATAAACATACAATTAGAACCAGAATTTAATACTAATATTCAGATATATAATTTATTGGGAATAGAGGTCATAAATGAGACAATGCAAGAATATGCCAAAAATCATATAATTAATATAGAGAAATTGCCCGCAGGCATATATTATATGAAAATAGGCGAAAGAGTACAGAGATTTATGAAGATGTAATTCCCCCTTTCTATTCACTTCCTTGCTAATGAGTAGTTAGGGGCGATTACATTTTAGAGGTTCTACATCACTGAGTTATAGGACATCTAATAAGAAATTTTATCATTTTCAAAAAAGTTTGATAAAATATTAGTTTTGTAAATGATTGATAAACAAAAGGTTAGTAAATACTGACTTTGTTGTTATTTTGCTTATGATAGCAATAGAATAATGAATTAATTTTTTTTATTTCTTATAGGAGTATTTTGATGAAAGTATTATTTACAAGTGTGCTTATTTTTCTAATATCTATGACTTTTGCAGAGTCGCAAATCGTTAATAGTTGGGTTTGCATTGATGATAGCAATGGTGTTTATACTCAAACATCGCGTACAAG
>JBDHXE010000066.1:0-11909 GCA_039810525.1 Chlorobiota bacterium
CAAAGTACCGAAAGGTCCTACTCTATTAGGACCAATTCTACCTTGAATAAAGGCAGATACCTTGCGTTCTGCATACACATTTACAGCTGCCATTAATTGCATAATCCCAATAACAGCTAAAATTTTTACTAACGCCTCTATCAACATAAAAACAAAATCTGACATATTATCCCTTTTTCTTTCTCTTAATAATGTGGTTTTAAAGTATGAGAAATATAATGAAGAATTTTAGGATCTGGATTGCTACCCATATTTAGTTTAATACCTCTATATTCTTCTAATCTTTCATAATTCATATCTTTGAATGAGCTTACATTTCGTGTGATTTCATCAAAAACATCTTCAGAAGTAGTATATTGGAAATTAACTCCAAATCCCTTAGCAATTTTAGATATAATTTTCCAACTTTGTTTACAATTTCTTATTTCATGCTGAGACCAACTATCGTTAGAAGCACCAAACTTATCCCAGCGGCTCATCTTCAAACCCATAAATCTAAGGTTATCTTTAGTGGCTAAGGCTGGCGCAAAATATTGCACTCTCTTATCTTTGTTTACATAAGTACCTTCAGATTCAGCATAAGTAGTTGCTGGTAGGATTATATCAGCAAGTTCGCTAACTTTATCCTTGTTGTATCCCAAATAAACCAATAAACTTAATTTATCTAAATGGCTAACTATATTTTCATATCCATCAAAATTTTCTTCCATTACTACAAGAGCTTTGATCTTACCAGTTTTAATATTATCAGCAAGATCAATTGCTTTCAAGCCTTTTCCATTATAATTGGCAGCAACTTCTTTAAGCCCATTTGCGTTAGGTGTTCTATCAGCTACTCCTAAAAAGTCATCAACTTTTGATTCATCTATATGTTCCAAATAGTCTATATTGTGTGTATTGAATACAGATTTAGCGAATTTTTGAAAAGCATAATTATCTTCGGTAGTTGCTCTAGCAGATGATACAAACATTACTTCGTTATGCTTGTACTTCTTTAATTCTTTTACAGTATGGTCAATTGCTTCTTCCCAATCTACATTTTTTAATAAGCTGTCTATTCTTATCTGTGGTTCAATTAATCTATTTTTATTAACCATATCTATGTAGTTTAATCTAGCATCATCGCTCAACCAAAAACGATTAACATAAAGGTTTGCTCTGGGCTCTATTCTCAAAATCTCATTATTTCTAACTCCAATGAAATTATTAGAACCAGTAGAATCAGCAAAAGAGATAGAAGGGTTAAAACTCATTTCCCAAACTCTTGATTTGAATCTAAAATCTCTACTTGTTAGAGCACCTACAGGACATATTTCTATTACATTCATTGAATAAGGATTGTCGAATTCTTTTCCGTCTGCAACCTCAATTGTTACATGATCACCGCGCTTTACAAAAGATAATATATCTTGTTTGGCTACTTCTTTTGCATATCTAATACATCTAGAGCAAGAAATACATCTCTCAGCATCAAACATAACGTGAGGTCCCCACTTTACTCTCTTGCGCTTATGATTTTTCTCATCAATCAATCTCGATTCGGCAGTAGAATGTCTAAATGTATATTCTTGTAATTTACATTCACCAGATTCATCACAAATAGGGCAGTCCAAAGGATGATTGATTAGTAAGAATTCCATTACTGCTTCTTGAGCAGCAACAGCTTTTTTATCCTTCATTTTGACTACCATTCCATCAGCAATTTGTGTAGCACATGCTATTTGTAGTTTAGGAAAGAATGAAATCTCAGGTTGTCCAGAGCTATCTAACACATCAGAGCCATCGGGATTCTTTTTTGGCATTCCAACTTCTACCAAACACATTCTACAATTACCAGATACAGATAAATCAGGATGCCAGCAAAAATGCGGAACTTCAATGCCATTTTCGTAACAAGCTTCGATAATTGTCTTACCGGGTTTAGCTTCTATCCTCTGTTTATCTACATAAATTTGAGGCATTAATTAAACTCCATAAATTATTATTATCATTAAATTATATTTTAAACTTTTGCATTTTAAAACATTGAAAAATACAAAATTTATTTATGAAGATAAAATAAATTATTACATTTGTTCATTAATTTGCGTTTTCTAACTCCGATTCTATTAATCTCCAGATCTTCTGGCAAGAATAAGCGTTTTCATAAATTGGATTTCCTATAATAATTGAATCAATTTGCTTTGATTGATAATCATTCAATTTAATTAATTTTCTGTAATCATATACATCACAAGCAATCGTTAGATTAATATTATTATCGATAAATATATTGCCAAAGCTATCTAAAATACTTAATAAATCAGATTCGAAATTATCTTCAAATTTTATCAAAATTCTATGTACGCCTATCTTAGATAACTCATTGAGTAGTTTTGTTAATTCTATATGATATTTTAATGAATTAGAATATATAAAATCGAGTTTATATGTAAAAGATAAACAAATTCGGGAGCTTTTATAGCGAGTAAGTATTTGGTAAAACAAAATCGGATTTTCGAAATATATATCCGATAAGAATAAACGATAAATCCCCATATCTAATACCTTATCACATAACTCAGTATTCGTATAGTTAGCTTCTAATTCCAAAGGAATATCTATGCAGTTGCCAATTTTTAAAAAGGTATTCAAATTGTTGAGATTGTTTCTACCTAAAATTGAATCAATGTCTGTAATATGCAGAGTCTTAGAATTCTCTCGTCTCAATACTTGTAATAGCTTAATCGGATCTCTGCAATAATCTAAAGTGTATTTATTACTATAATTTTTAACTTCAACGTTTACAATTCCATTAATTATTTCTATTTTGGGTATTATTAATATCATTTTATTGCAAATCTTAGAGATTTTTTTATTAAATTTTCTACTGTTTGTTGATTAATTTCTAAATCTTTAAAAGCCTGATTTACTGCTTTTTCTGCACTTGATTTAGAATATCCTAATGCTATTAATGCCATTACTGCTTCATTACTGATCTTATTTGTAGAGGCTGATTCCACATTCTCAAAAGAAGTATCATAATAAGCCAACGCTTTTATCTTATCTTTTAATTCAAAAACTAATCTTTCTGCTGTTTTTTTGCCTATGCCCTGCATCTTTTGTAAAGATAATATATTCTCACTACTAATCAATTTAATAAACTCATTAGCACTTACAGAAGATAAAATTAATAAAGCGATTTTGGGACCGATACCTGAAACCGAAGTTATTGTTTCGAAAAGCTCTCTTTCAGACTTATCAATGAATCCATACAGTTGAATATCATCTTCTTTAGGTTTTAAAATTGTAAATAATTTAATATTATTATTTATATCAGGCAACTTATCGAAACATTGCAGAGAAATGTTGATTTTAAATCCTATTCCCGATATATCTACTACCGCTATATTAGTAAATTTATATACTAATTTACCTTCTACGTAATCTATCATTTTACTTAACTTTTTATTTTGATTATTTTATAAATTTTATGCAAATTACCATTATTTATTGCAAAAATATAAATACCTTGCGAATATTTTGACATATCATAATCTATAATATTTACTCCTTTATTAGCAATTGCACTATACGAATTTAATTCAGTTCCTATTATATCATAAATTTTTATATTAATCTTTGATTGATCGCTACAATAATATTGAATAGATAAATTATCTTCAACTATAGTAGGATATATACTTATTTTAAATAATAAATCTTCTTTGTGGACTATTATTTTGTTGGATATAGACTGACAATAATTCATATTTTGAAATTTAGCGTAATATACCCCTTCTACAATAGGTACAATACTTTGAGAATTAAATAATGTATCTATACCATTAATATTCCATATTATATCATAATTAGAATATTCACTAAAATTATTATCAATCACAATCTTGTTGTCTAAATAAGTGAGAATAGGTTTATTTGGTTTGTCTACATAATAAATTTTAAAAATTGAACTCGTATCCAAGCATCCATACTTATTCTGAGAAATTGTAAAATAATCTCCCGGACCGTAAATTGCAATAGTGTCGCCAATAGCACCATTAGACCAAAAGAATTGGCAAGAATCTAATTCGTCAGCAATTGCTGTAATATAGACCGAATCGCCCATACATTGTGGATTTTTACTCAAAGCAATTAATTTAATACTACTTTTTTTATAATGATGAAGATCTACAATATTAGAATATTTCAAGCAATTATTAGAATCTATATAATATGCAAAGTAAATTTGTTCATTATGAATATTAATAGTATCACCAATAGCACCATTAGACCAATTAACTGAATGAGACAAAATTTGATTATGACTCAGTTCATAATTAGTATTTTCACAAATATAAATATCATTATCATTAGCATTTAAACTTATACTTTGTTCCTTGCAATTGCTAAAATCAAACTCCCAAATTCCTTTACCAAAAGTTGCTACATACATTTTACCAGTAATATTATTAAAATCAATATCATTCACTATTGGAGTACCAATATTATTAGTTAAATTCACCCATTCATTATTAACAGAATCTAATTTAAAAACACCTAAATCACTAGCAATATAATAACTATTGTCAATATCATTATAAATAATCTTGCTTATAGGGATATTAGGCAAATTAAGAGTCAAATTTTTAATATTAAAGTTTTCGTCTATACTTATAACTTTCAAATCCTTATCAAAATTACCAAATGTGACCAAAAGATTCTTGCCGTTAAATAATATTGAAGAAATAATAGCATTAAAAGAACTAATTTTACTGATATTTTTATTATTTAATAAATATAAATCTTTATTCTTTGCTATAAATGCCTTATTCATAGATATATTAGCCATTGCAGTAATATAATCATTATTAATATTGCTAAAATCTGATAGGGCAGACCAACTCTTGCCCATATTAGTACTTATCCATAAATTCTTAAAGGCTATTATTATAGTATCTGCATTTTGGCTAATATATAACGGAGATTTCCATGTCCTTTCTTCAGGTATATCATAAGTTAAATTAATTCCATCAAAATTATGACCATAATCATCAGAATAATATAATTGACCTTTATTTAATACTGCAAATACTTTATCATAATTATTGCCTACTATATTAATACCAGTGGCATCACCTGTTAGAATATGAAAATTATCATTTGGTACAAAACGTATCAATCCATTATCTTGCGAGCCAGCATAAATCAACTCGGGATGATATCTATGCCCAGCTACACAATAAAATTGCGTTATATTCAGACCCTTACTTATACTTTCCCAAGTATTGCCAAAATTATAAGATTTATATACACCACCATCATTAGCAAGATATATAGTCCCCTCATTATCAATAATCATATCATGTTGATCTACATGAATGTTAGAACTTATTTTTTCCCAATTGTGCCCACCATCTATAGAGCGGAATAATGGTACGCCACCTACATAGATTAGATTTATATTTTTTGGATTAACAAATAAAGTTAGATTATAGGAGCCTTGATTTTCAATCAAATCTTTGCTAGCCTCTTGATTTAATAAGCTTTTAAAAGAAGCACCCAAATTAGAAGATACGAATAATTGAGATGATGAATCAGGTTTGGTGCAATCTGCTAACACAAATAAATAATCAGGATAGTATTCCAATGTTGCTAATTCTACTCTATTAGAGTTATATATTTGAAATATTCGTTCAAAAGATTTGCCCGAATCAATTGACTTATAAACGAAATTTGTGCCTTTGTTAGCAGTAGATACATACATAATACCACTATTCAAATTATTATATTCTATATCAGATATATAATCAGAATCAATTAATAATTTGGAACTATCTGTTACAGTATTCCAATAATATAGCCCCTTATTAGAAGCTACAAAAATTTCATCTGGATTTGATCTATTGACAATGATTTTTTTTATAAATATCATCTCATCTTTGTCTAATGGTGATACCAAAGAAAAAGATTTACCATTATCAATACTTTTTAAAATACCAATTGAATATCCGCGGAACAAATCTCCGCCTCGAGAATCACCAGTAGCAAGATATACTATGTTAGGATTACTCGGAGCAAAAGCTATAGAAGATATACCAATAGACATAAAATCTGTATCTGGATTGATTTTCCAAATGGAATCTTTAATACTATATATCCATAATCCACCACCTGCACTCCCTGCCCATAATTCGTTTGAATCTAATGGATTGATTGCTAAGCAGTTTACTCTTCCAAAACCATTATTTAATTTGAGCTCACTTTTGAAATCATTAGGGCCTAGACTTTTCCAAGAGTTCCCAAGAAGTAAGTTGCTTTTTTTCTGGGATTTAGTATATTTATAAAGAGATATTATATTAGATGCCTGTTTAGAATAGTTAGATCTATATTTATTAAAATATAATTTTCTTTCATTTTGTTTGTTATATTTTATAGATGGGCTAATTGTATAAGAATAACAATTGATAACTATAATCCCTATTACAATTAGCCATTTCATACTTATTCATAAATTAATTATATTTAATAACATTATCTTTATATAGCTTGCCTTCGCATTCTATTAATATATTATATATACCAACAGCTAATTTATTTAAACTAATACGATGCTTATCATTTTTATTATAATCAAAAGAATTACTTATCATAGTTTGGCCATTCAAATTACTTATAGTAATTTTTACTTTACCATATAATGCATTACCACTAATTTCAATATATTCATTAGTTGGATTAGGAGCAATAATTATTGAATTATTACTAGCATCTCCCACAAATGTAATTATACTCAATATATCAGAAAAAGACGAGCAGGGGAAATCATTCAAAATTTCAACTTGATAATCACCATCCAAAGTAAATGTAACTACGTTAGTATCGGTAGTCATCCATAATTTTCCTTGATAATACCATCTATACTTATATCCCGGATCAGTTACAAGCAATGAATCTTTTCTTTCTAATTTGGGCTTTGGAGGTATTTCACCTTTGACAGCTACTATAATATTAGACGATAATGGACAACCATTAGGAGAAGTAGCAGTAGCATAATAATTACCGGGCTTTTTAATCCAAATCCTGCGATTAGTTTCTCCTGTATTCCATAAATAATCTTTAACACCAATAGGTAAAGTTAATAATAGCGAATCTTGGTCACAAAAAATACCTCCATTCTCGGCGTTAATCTCAAATGATGGTACAGGCTTTACGTTGATATTTACTACCTTGCTTCGGGCACTGCAACCATTTTTGTCTGTAATCGTAACATAATACGAACCAGATTCCTTGACATAAATAATTTTAGAAGTATCACCATTAGACCATTTAAAATTAGCATAATCACCAATTAAACTTAATTTAGTGCTATCACCATAACAAAACTCTAATGCGCCTTCTGTAGTAATCTCAGGGGCTTCTATTTTGCAAGCAAATATTTCATTAACCCAAACCCCTCTACCAAAAGTACCAGCATAAATTTTACCAGTAGAATAATTAATTTCCAAATCAGCAATAATAACAGGAGGCATATTCTTACCATATATTTTCCAAATATTTTCCGATGGCTCTTTGTAATATATTCCTATATCTGTTCCAATCACCAATTTACCAGATGAGTTTTTTACAGATACTATAGTATTGACAGGTATAGCAGGCAAATCGTATGAAATATTTGTTCTATTTTGGCCGTAAAATTCAAATACTTGCTCTTGTGCTCTAAAACTACTAACAGATACCCAAAATCTATTCGGGTCATCATAATCTACAGCTATACCTTTGATAGAGCTCGGAGCATTCCCTAACTTTATCCAAGAATTACCTCCATCTTTAGTAGAATAGATAGTTGCATTATTTACTACATAAATATAATTAGTATCAGAAGGCGAATAAGCTATCAAATCTATAGGATCAGAAAATTTAAAATCTGAAATTTTGGACCAATTAGAACCGTTATTTACACTTTTATATATATCTTTGTAGCCAATCAAAATAGACGTAGGCTTAAGAGGGTTTAATTCAAATGGTGTAACCCACTCAGCACTTTCACCAGTAAAAAAATCTGGACCCAAAATTCTGCTAAATCCAAATCCTCCATTTGTAGATCTAAACAACGATCCATTCTGAGTAGTACAAAATACAATTTGCGAATTTTGTGGATTTATATGAGTTTGCATACCATCACCACCATTTACATTATACCATTGTCCACCTGAAAGCAAATGAGTGCCATTATCTTGAGTACCGCCAGTTATCATTTCATTAGGAGAATTAGCCACAGATATTTTATAAAACTGAGCTATTCCCAATCCATTACTAATATCTTTCCAAGTCACACCATTATTAGAAGAAACATATACTCCACCATCATTAGTAGAAAAGAGTTCTAGTGTATTAGGGTTAATCAATAAATAATGTTGGTCAGCATGAACATAAGGCTTACCATATCCACCAGTCCAATGATTGATTAAAGTCCAATTTCTACCTTCATTACTAGATTTCCAAATATGAATACCACCAATATAAACTTCATTTGCATTTATAGGATTGATAGCAATTGCTAAATCATAAAACCCTTGCCCAGTAGTTCCATTGCCATTTACATCAATACTTAAAATATTAGGTGAAGAAGACATAATATCGAAGCTATCACCAGCATTTTTTGAACGCCATACACCGGCATAAGAACCACTGCTTTTTACAGCACCAATTACATATACATAATTTGGATCTGCTGGTGTTACCGCTATTTCGAATCTATTTACATTAGAGTTTTGGAAAATCTTTTTCCAATTTTCTCCTCCGTCAGTAGATTTATAGAAAGTAGCATCGCCCGTATATGAATAAAAACCTCCCGAAACAGCATATATTATATTCTTATCATTAGGTTTAAATTCCAAATCTCTAAAAAAACCATTCAGTTTACTAGTCCAATTAATGCCACCATCGGTAGATTTGTAAATACCTCTTGATGTAGCTACTGTTAATAATTCTGAATTATTAGGATCAACCAGTATTTTAGTTATAAGAAAAGATTCAGAAAAATTATTTTTTAATCCTACTACAGACCAATTTTCACCACCATCTTCGCTCTTCATCAAACCAATTGAGTAAGCATCTTCTTGAAAAAAGCCATCTTTATCGCCAGTAGCCGCATACATTACTTTTGGATTAGAAGGAGAGAATGCTATATCGCTCACCCCAATAGACATAATATCAGTCCAACCCATCTTATTCCATGTTAGACCTTTATTGCTACTTTTCCAAATGCCACCAGATGCAGAACCCACCCATAATTCGTTATCATTACTTGGATTTACTCTGATAACATTTATTCTTCCTGCGCCAGATGAACTATAGCTTAGCTTATTAGTAGGTACTACTCTTGGTCCAATCTCTTGCCATTCGCTTTGCTCAGAAAGCAAATTTTCATTATTCTTTTTACTTAAAAATTTTAAATAACTTCTGTATGCATCTAAAGCTTTTGGAAAATTTCCATTTTCATCAACTCTATCCTTCCAGAAATACTCCCATCTTTTGAATATTTTATATCCATCTCCCTTGTGGTACTCTTTGTCTTTCCAATAATTATCAAAAGTAGATTTAATACTATCGAAATTGCTGCCATTCCTTATATCACTTATCCAAGTTTGTGCATAGATATTGATGTTGAAAAATAAAAAAACAAAAATAAATAGATACAGAAGCCTTTTCAAGTTAATCTCCGAGAAAATATATTAAAAAATAGATAAACATATTTAAGTATGATTTAGTTACAAATTATTGTAAAAATTATTCAAATAAATAAATATATACCTAAAAAAATGATTATTTACACCGAGAGAAAAAAAAGTCTTTTAAAAGTAAAGATAATTTTATATTTTAGTCTATTGTAATTGATATAATTAGAATTTATGACAAAAGCAAGAGAAATTATTGAGACTCAGGAGTTTGCAACCCTACCAGCAGTTGCATCTAAGGTATTATCAATGCTTGAAGATAATGATGTAAATGTAAGAAGTCTATCTACTCTGATAGAGACAGATCCAGCTCTTACTTTGAAGGTTTTAAGAGTTGCTAATTCTCCATTATATGCTACACGCTCAGAAGTTAATTCTATTAATCAAGCAATAATTAATTTGGGATTGAATAGACTTACCAATATAGTGTTAGGTATTTCAATATTTTCAAAATTCTTTATTAGCTCTAAACTAGAAATTTCTAATTATATTGATAAATTCTGGTGGCATTCATCATCTACAGCAATGATTGCTAAATCGCTATCTACTAAGCTCAATAAATTTTTTAAAGAAGCTGAATTTGTTGGGGGATTGATTCATGACATTGGTAAGTTAGCATTAATGCAATACAATTTGAATATGTTCAAAGAAGTTATTATGTTAGTTGAGAGTGGCAATTCCGACATTGAAGCTGAAAATATAGTATTTGGCACTAATCATAATGAGATTGGTAATGAAATATCTAAATTATGGAAATTGCCCAAAGAATTCTCTAATATAATGAATTACCACACCAAACCGCTAATGGCAAATGAAGATAGAGAGTTAATTGCTTTAATTAGATTAGCTGATCTTTTTGCCGAAATATGGGGTGCTGATTTTTATGAAGGAATAGTAGAATTGTCAGTTGAAGAGACTGATTCATGGAAAATACTTACAAACGCCTTCCCAGATATCAAACAACTTGATATTGAAGTATTTACATTCGAATTAGAACGTGAGTTTCACAAAGCAACTGAATTTTTGAAAATCGTAAAAGAATGATTTAAAAAGATAGATAAAATTTTAATTATAAAAACATAAAATTAAAAACCCCTAATAATATTGCCTTATTAGGGGTTTTTAATATTCATTATTTTAGTTTTATTGAAATTTGAAAGATGATATTGATTTTTCAAATACTGGCAAGAAATCTTTTTCTTCGCCACTAAACCAATTTATAGTAACTCTATATAAATTATTGCCACTAATAGCAAAATATGATTTACCTTTTACCTTATTAGATGGCTTATAATCAAATACATAAGCTTCTTTGCCGCCCAAATTAGCCTTAACTGCATTACCAGCTCCCGGCAAAGTTGATTTAAGCTCATTTACAATTTTCTTTAAATCTTTACCTTTAGAGTCAAAAATTTCTATTTTTATATAGCTATCACCTCTTCTCTTACCCAAAAAACTCCAAGCTTTGGTAGCACTTGCAGCTTTACCTATATTCTCAGCTCCAAAATTATCAGGAATTCCAATAGTAAATCCATCGCCCTGTCTGGTTTCCAATGTTTGAGATGGTGGTTCTGCTTCAGTTACTTGCACAATAGTATCAGCTTCTTTCTTTTCAGAAGCAACAGCTAATTTCAAACTAGCAATAATTTCATCAATGTTTGACTTATATTTTTCGTAAGTCCCATCAAAACATTCGATAGATAACAAAGTTGCACGCTTATTGTCTTTGGTAGCAGCTATCATTATTCCATTAAACATACCACCATTCAATTCAAAAGAATAAACTAACTTAGTGCCTTCTACACCATCAACAGTTGTTTTAGCAGATTCATATATTTCTGGAGGAAACATTTTAGCTTTAGAAACTATACTATCCATAGTGATAGAAGAATCTAATGGTAATACTACTAAATCAATCTTAGCTCCGGGGAAACCTTCAGTATCATATTTTGCAAACCTGCTTGCCACATTATTGTTAGAATATACTATAAATCTAGCACCTGGTGTAGATTTATGAACCCAATTCTGAGGATATTTTATAGAAAATTTAGTAACATCATCTGTATATGTAGCCAATCCCTCTATCTCTACGGGCTTAGGTCCAGAGTCACAAGCATATAAATATAATGCTAACGAAATGATCAAAACAACTTTTGTTAAATTTCTTCTCATTAATACAACTCCATAAAT
>JBDHXE010000067.1:0-11566 GCA_039810525.1 Chlorobiota bacterium
ATACTTGGGGCGAGTATTAAGTAATGCTGGGTTTGATATAATTACAGGAGCTTATGGCGGTGTAATGGAAGCAGCTTTTATCGATTGTAATGATAATGTAAAGAAAATTGGAGTCATTCTAGAGGGCAAAACTCCCAATAAATATGTAACTGAGGTATATAAAACAAAAGATTATTTTAGTCGTTTGATTAAAATGTTAGATTTAGCCGATGCATATATAGTATTGCCCGGTGGGACTGGTACATTTCTAGAGTTCGCTGCAGTATGGGCATTGAAAGAGCGAGGTGTAATAGACAATAAACCTTTGATAGCTATTGGTGATATGTGGAGCGAAATTTTCCAAATTATGGCTTTCTACAACGAACGAATAATAGAACATTTCGATAAAGTAGCTACAATGGATAATGCTGAAGAAGCAGCTACATTTATAATCAATTTTTTTAAAGAGAAAAAACTATAATGGGGCAAATTTTTGATAGGTTATCACGTTTTTTTAAATCTGAATCTACTTCTCATTACAATGAATTTGTCAGTGATAATCATATAGATAATGAAGATGAAGAATTAAAAAAGATTATTGAGGAGTTGAATAATCAACCTAATAATGATAGTAAACAAGATAGTAATCAAGATACTAATCAAGATACTAATCAATCTCAGCCTATTAATAGTGATATCGAAAATGCATTTAGAACGCTGAATATTAATACAAATTCTAATATTGAAGAAATTAAATTAGCTTACAAGAAACTAATCAAAGAGTATCACCCAGATAAAATTATTGGGTTAGATAAAGATAAACAAAGTTTTGCAAAAAGCAAAGCTCAAGAAATTAATGCGGCTTATACTTTATTAAAAAGGATAAAAGATTTTTAATATTATGAAATATATCAAAGAAATAGTTTATATTATATTATTCTCAATTGTAATAGCAATTGCTTATAATATGACTTTGCCAAAACCTCTACCTTTAATTAGAGAAAAGATGGAACTTTCGGTAGTTGATGATAATTTGCTTTTTGCAGATGATTCTACTAATCACGGTGTAGAAGATACCGCCAAATCTAATAAAGATTCCATAAATTTGACAAATAATAAGATGCAATTAACTGATAGTACTGCTAAGACTAATACGAAATCTGATTCTATACTTTTAGCCCAAAAATCTATGCACACTAATGATAAAGAAGATAAGCAAAAAGTTATTGACGCTCACCAAAACTTGTCTAAAACAGTTACTTATCAGCAAATGTTAAAAATAATGAATGATAAATCATTTATTTTAATTGATGCTCGCAGCCCTGAGAATTACTCTAAAGATAGAATAGCTAATGCAATCAATATATTTCCTTATGGAGATGAATCCGAAATGATGAATAAAATTATGGATTTACCTTTTGATAAGAAAATTGTAGTTTATTGCGATGGTGGCTCTTGCGATGCAAGCCATAAATTAGCTGAAATTATTATTTCGTTTGGCTACGAAAAGGTATTCGTTTACACTGGTGGTTGGGAAGAATGGACCACCAAATATAAGAAAAACAAGTAATATATATGAATAATGAAGATTTCAAATCAGCCTTCTTAAATGAAATTAAAAATAGATTTGGTATTGTAGGTAATTCGCCTAAAATATTAGAGGCGATAGAAAAATTATTGCTGGCAGCACCAACTGATCTGAATGTTTTGATAACTGGCGAAACTGGTACTGGCAAAGAAGTCTTTGCTAAAGCACTACACGGATTAAGCAATAGAAAAAAAGAACCATTTGTGAGCGTAAATTGTGCAGCTATACCAGAGAATTTGCTAGAAGCTGAATTGTTTGGCAACGAAAAGGGAGCTTATACTGGTGCGGTAGAGCAAAGAATTGGTTTTTTTGAAACTGCTAACAATGGCACTATTTTTTTAGACGAAATTGGTGAGATGCCTCTTCTAACTCAAGTTAAGTTATTGAGGGTATTAGAATCTGGCGAATATACTAGATTAGGCTCTTCAACTATTAGAAAAGTCAACGCTCGCGTAGTGGCTGCAACTAATAGGAATTTAGAGAATGAAATAATCAATGGTAACTTCAGGCAAGATCTATTTTTTAGGCTAAATTCTATCCAAATTATAATACCACCTCTTAGGGAGCACCCTGCTGATATACCTCTACTAGTTGATTATATTGCTGGCAAAATATCAAAAAAACTAAATCTTATTTTCAAAGGTATAGATAGAGATGCTCTTAGTATATTGCAGAGTATGCCTTGGCCCGGCAACATCAGAGAATTAAGGAATATGATAGAAACTATTGTAACATTAGAAAAAGGTGAAATGATAACACCTATTATGCTACAAAAATATATTCCGATGGCTTTGCCTGCATTTGAGCAAAAAAATATGGCTTCGGAATATTCTCTAATTAATATTAATAAGCAAAATGATTATAATAGTGATAATAATCTTATTTTTAAAACTCTTTTAGAGTTAAAATCTGATCTAAATTATCTTCGGTCAGTTTTTGGCGAAATGATGATACAATTGCAAAAGATAAAAGAAACTACCGATGATCTTAGTTTTCATAAGTATGAAGAAATACATAATAATGATATTACCCCTGACGACGATGGTCTAAATCTATCTATTATTGAGAAAAACACAATTCTCACAGCTCTTAAAAAATTCAATGGGAATAGACGCTTAGCAGCTGAAGTTCTGGGACTTAGCCAAAGAACTCTCTATAGAAAGTTGCAAGAATATGATATTAATTGAAAATGGTATGGTAGTATAGATTGACTTCTACTTGCCAATGCAAGTGATAGATATATAGGGAGAGATCTCCACTTGTTGTCTATCCTACTATCATTTAGGATGGTAGTGCGTTTGTTATTTATATCTTTCTTACAAAACTTTGTAGGGGCTGTGAAATTGCCTAAATTGTTTATTGTCCTCAAATAAAGCAGTGTTGGTTTATAGAGATTGTATAGACTATTACAATATAACTTTTGTGATATCTTATTTCAGTTGCCTTTTTATAGTCAATTTTATCTGATCATAGACAAGCCCTATAAGCAACAATACTCCTGCAAATGCTAATTCATATAGTTTAATTGTTGAATAAAATATACCGCCAAGAAGCCCTCCAACAAAGAAGAAAAGAATGATAGTCAACCGCAGTCTGATAGAAGCATACAGCTTGATTTTTTGCTCTTCTAATTTATAAAAGAATAGTTGTGATAATTCTATTCCTAAATCAGTAAAGAGTCCAGTTAAATGTGTTGTTCTTACAGTAGCATTAGAAATAGAAGTTACTAATGAATTTTGCAATCCCATAGCAAAAAGCAATAAGTATGCTAAAAGATTGGGTGCTGAATTGATTATCTTAACTCCGAATATAGCAACTGATATTAGTATTATACTTTCTACTATTACTGGTATTCTGAATATATGTTTGTCGTTAATTTTAGAAACAAGTTCAATAGAAAAACTTGAGAAAAATGAACCTAAGAAGAAAAATAGTACATAAAGGAAAATATGTAGCCCTTCCATGAAATTCTGCTTAATTACTTCATCAATAAAAAATGCAAAATGCCCTGTTACATTTGTGGTCAGTTTTTGAACAGCCAAAAAACCCACAACATTTACCATACCAGCAACAAATGAAAGCAAAGATGCTATCTTCAAATTATGCTTTAATGTTCTTCTTTTTCCCTTATGTCTAAACATATTATTATAAATTTAGTTAAAATGTATAATGTGTAATGAATACTTGTTATATTGATTAAATTTTACTTATAGTGTAGCATTAATAAATTATACCTTAGTTGCTATTAGTTTATCATTCTGCATTATCAAGTCGCTTCCGCTTAACCAGTCTTGTTCGTTATTTGCCGATATTATTATAGGCATACGTTTTTTGGTATTGTGTATTCTACTCATTAGCTTATTTGCTACGGTAGTTAATATGGTGTAAGTATATACCAATTCACCTGTTGACTTGTCTAGCCATTCGCTCCACAGCCCCCCAAAAGCAAAGAGTTCGCCGTCAGGTAGCGTTAATTCATACTTCTGTTTTTGTTTTCCTTTTTCGTCATTCCACTGCCATTCATAGAATCCATCAGCAATTACCAAACAACGGTTGTGCAATATATTTCTAAAGCTTGACTTTTCATTTAAAGTTTCAATTCTTGCATTGAGTGTGCTTTTTTTGATGGTATCGTCTTTAGCCCAAAATGGAATTAGCCCCCAACTATAAAGTTGTATTTCATTTTTCTGCATATTAGTAATAATTGGAGTTTTTGGAAATTGAAATCCATTGAAATTGGCAGGTACATACTTATCTTCATCATCAAAATTAGCCTTAAAACGGCTTTTTAATTCTTGTGCAGATTTGGATAATTTAGAATAAAAACACATAACTAAACATGTATTGTGATAATATCGCTTAATTTGGTAGTATAGCGGGGCGAAAGCTTTTCTTGTCTCATTTTCCAAATACGTTTTGTATCTTGCGAAGCCAGACGTATTACGTGTTGCCCGAATTGCGAATTTATTTTATCTATAGCTTGCATTAGCGGTATATGCCTCTCATTTCGATTTTCGAAAAGAGATGTCTGTATTACTGATTCAGGTGTAAAGTCTTGCACTATTACACCTGCTTTTTTGTAGGAATAGCCTTGCTTGAAAATTCGTTTTAAAGCTTGTGTAGCAAAATCAGCTAGCTCTATACTCGAATTAGTAGGGAATGGCAGCTGAACTACAATATTCCTACTATATTGAGGTAAATCTTTACGATACCCATTAGTATGTATAAAAACCATAAGCGAATTACAACAAGATTTCTGTTGTCTTAGTTTTTCTGCACATACACTTGCAAATGTAGATATACGTTCGTTAATTTGCTCTAGTTCGGTATAATTAGTTTCAAAAGTCCTAGTAGTAGCAATACTTTTCTTCGCTTGTATTTCTTCTAAGCCAAGAGTAGGTATTCCTTGCAAATCATATTTTAGCCGAAGTCCTACAATTGCTAAGTTTTTCTTTACCCACTCATCTGTAAGTTGAATAAAATCGTAAGCAGTAGCAATGCGCTGTGCTTTTAGACGTTTGGTATGCTGTCTACCAATCCCCCACACATCTTCTATTTTCAGCCATTTCAAAGCCTTAATACGTCTCTCATCGCTATCAATAATATATACACCTTTTGTTTTTTCAGGAAATTTTTTAGCAATTCGGTTAGCTAATTTAGAGAGTGCTTTTGTAGGTGCAATACCTACACTTATCGGTATTCCAGTCCATTTAGTAACTTTGTATCGCATCTCTTCGCCATAATTTTGTAAATTGTAATATTTATCAAAACCATTTAGCTTCAAAAAACACTCATCGATACTGTAAATTTCCATTTCAGGTGAATAGTCGGCAAGAATAGTCATTACTCTATTTGACATATCGCCATACAGAGCAAAATTAGCGGAGAAAACTTGTACTTTATGCAGTTTAAATAATTGTTCACACTCAAAAGCAGGCGCACCCATAGGGATACCAACTTCTTTTGCTTCATTACTACGAGCTATTACACAACCATCGTTATTTGATAGCACTACTATAGGCTTTCCGTTCAAATCTGGGCGAAAAACTCGTTCGCACGAAGCATAAAAATTATTGCAATCTATCAAAGCAAACATATTTTAAACATCTTTGATAACATGAGTAACAATACCCCAAATTAAGAAATTATTTTCTTCGGTTACTTTGATGGGTTGGTAATCTTCGTTCTCGGGCATAAGCCAAACTTCATTTTTAGCAATTTTAATACGTTTGGCAGTAAATTCACCGTCTATGTAACATACTGCAATCTTGCCATTTATTGGCTCTAAACTTCTATCTATTATTAGCAAATCACCATTATCAATTCCTGCATTTTTGAGCGAGACTCCTTTTACTCTTCCGCAAAAAGTAGCTGCTGGGTGTTTGATAAGATGCCTATTAAAGTCGATAGATTGGTCAATAAAATCTAATGCAGGTGAGGGAAAACCAGCACTTATTTCATTTGCCATCAATGGTATTTCAAGTTCTGAGCCCGAATCTATCGAAAAAATATCAATAATATAGCCTGTATGTAGTTTAAGCGGCGCCATTTATTTACTTTAATCTGTTAATAGCAAGATTAATAATTAATATGTAAAAAATACCAAAAACATATTGCTATCACGTTCAATTACAAAATTACATTTAACATTTTTTTTGTTTTTCTTCTATATTGAGTAGAGCAAGATATGATGTGCCTTGCTTAATAAATAATGTTGCTCGGTCAACTAATATCAAATATTGCCATTAGATTATTATGAAAGAACTGCAAATGAAATAACTAAACCAAACATTTTTATTCAAATTTTCTCTTTTACTTTATCATAGATCTTTACCATCTTTATAAGAAGTTGACCAAAGTTAAAAATATTATCCAATTGGTTGATAGCAATTCATATTTCTTTCTTTTAGTTTAATAAATACTATAAAAGTATACTATTTATTCGTTCTAAGCACTTTTATTTGGAAGTATGAAAGTATAATGAGGATAAAAAATAGTATAAAAGCTAAGGCTGAGCCATATCCTAAGGCATCTGATTTTTCGAAAGCATTTACAAATATATAATAAACAAATGTCATAGTAGAATTGAGAGGGCCACCTTTTGTCATTACAAATATCTCTACAAACACTTGAAATGATTTAATGGTATTGATTACTAATATAAATAAGAGTGTGGGCTTTAGTAATGGCAAGGTAATTTTGAAAAATTGGGTTATAGGTTTAGCTCCCATTAGTTTTGCAGAGTCGTACAGATCATCAGGGATAGATTGTAGCCCTGCTAATACTAATACCATATAGTATCCAATAGATAGCCATATATCCATTATCATAATTGATATTAATGAAGTACTTGTCTCTAATAACCAACCTTTGTGCGGATAGGGTACTCCTATTAATTTTAGCAAAAAATTAATATAGCCTTCTTTGGAATATAGATTAGTAAAAATCAATGCTATTACTACTAATGATGTAACAGTTGGAACGAAATAACTTGCTCTAAAAACACTTTTTAACTTTAAATTTTTATTATTAAGTATTACAGCTAATATTACAGAAACGCATAATGTAACTGGTACAGTGCCTATGGTAAATATAAAAGTATTTTTGAGTGATTTCCAGAATATTTCATCGCTTAGTATATCTTTGTAATTTTTGAACCCTACAAATATGCTGCTGTCTGTCAGTGTTTGATATTTAGTCATACTCAAATATGCAGCTGATATTAATGGATATAGCCAAAATATTAAGAATACTAATATCCAAGGTAACAAAAAAATAAAGGTGTTTAATTGACTTTTAAAATTTTTATTCATTGCTATCTTTTAGAAATTGTTGCAAGGTAGTGTATAGCATTTCGAGAGGCAATCCGACAATATTGTAATAACAGCCATTTATCTTTTTTACAAACAATGCACCATAATCATCTTGAATACCATAAGCTCCAGCTTTGTCTAATGGAGAGCCCGTTTCTATATAAGCCCATATCTCTTGGGGGTCTAATGCCCTAAATGTAACTTCTGTTACTTGATAGTTTGAAATACATTTTTTTGTTTTAGAATTAATTAGTACAATAGCTGTATAAACTTGATGGGTATTGTTTGATAATAATTCTAATATTCTATAAGCATCGCCGTTGTCTTTTGGTTTATTAATTATCTGACGATCTAATACCACGATAGTATCGGCACCCAATACAATACATTCTTCTTGTAGATTATCGGCTATTTTGCTGGCTTTTTGAAAAGCTAAATCTACACAATATTTCTCAGGTAATTTTTCACTTATTTTATCTTCGTCTATATCTGCAGCTTCTACTTTAAATTCAATATTCAGCAAACTCAATAATTGTTTCCTACGTGGAGAAGCAGATGCCAAAACAAGTGGTATATCTAAGTTAATTAATTTTCTTATATTCATATTGCAAAAATAATTGTTTCTCTATTAACTACAATATAAAAATAAAGATGCTATCTTATAAGCAAGAATTAAATATTTTCATTCATATTTCTTTATTTTAAAATAGTAGTATAATAGAATAAATAATTAAAAGGAGCAAAAGGGCAAACTATGTAAGTTTATGATGATAAGCGGCTTGCAAGAACAAGTCGTCCTACACTTTCGGAAGTATAGGACGACTGGGAAAGTTTTTGGACGGAGCAAGCTCCGCCCCTACAATAATAAGTCATTCTAAATCTTCACAAACTTCTGTACTTTGCCTCCAATCTTTACAAAATAGACGCCGGGTGAAAGATTAGAAACATCAATTCTTACTCCCTCTCCTTTGGAGAGGGTTGGGGTGAGGTTGTCGGAGCCTCTTGGGGTGAGGTTGTAAGAGTCAGTCGCTGTGAGATTATAAGGTATAGTTTGTACTTTTATCCCCATCACATCGTAGATTTCAATGAACGGAACATTATTTAATGCCATCGCTTCTCCCTGCAAAGTGATATAGTTAGTAGCTGGATTAGGCTGGATAAAAATATCATTATTTGCTTTATTGTTATCATCTACCCCCATAAGAATATCAAAATGAACACTTGCATAATAACTTTTAAGTACTACTTGATTATTAATTTTATATCTTGTATATCCATATACTATAAAATTTCCATCATCGCTCTCTACCATATCCTCTAATAAATTGTAATTTCCTCCATAATCCCATACATATTCATCTACTTTATTCCATAAGCTATCGGCGATAACAATAGCAAAGTTATAATTCCCATTATCTTTATAAGCACCATATAATGCATAATATCCGGGTTTCTTTTTTAATGGTAAGACAGAATTCAAATAGAAATTATCATAAGAACTATTTGCAAAAGGTAATTCATCTTTGATTATCTCTGTATTTTCATTAAATGTAACAAAACCACCTCTATAATGCATAGCTAAATAGTTACCATTTTCCAACTTATAAGTTTTTACAATACCCTCATTCGATTTGGCTATATAAACAGTATAATTTATTAGATTAGCATAAATATTTGAATTTTTAGGCAAAGTATTAGCAGAATCTCTGTTATAACTATACTTAGCTATGACTTGTGTTTTATAATCATTAGCAAGGTAAAAAACAAAGAATGTGCTGTCATTACAAAAAATAAAATTGAAGGCATTATCATCACTTAATAAAATATCTTTAAATGGTGTATGGTCAAGCAATATTCTATATTTTAATGTTTTCAATAATTGGGTATTCTCCACCTCTAAACTATGTACATTTATACTTGATTCATTAATAAAATTTGGTGAGAAACTTGACAATACAAATAAATTATTATTATTAATAATAGTTGTCAAAGTTGATAATTGATATTGACCATTTTCGTAACCATCAATAGATTTTAGACTGCCATCAATGGATGAATATCTGAAATAATTTGGATTATAAGTGCCGTCAACACCTTCAGGAATCACTAAATTAATGCCATCTTCAGAAGAAAAAAATTCTGTTAAAACATTTGTAGAAATATATCCATTTGCTTTTAAAGTATCATAAAGCGGAATAGGCTCTTCCCTGCGAAATAATAAATTACCTTCTTTGTTGAATGACATTAATGCAGGATATACGCCGTATTTTATACCATTAATTGTATTAATTTTACTTGGATCCGCACCCCAATAAAACAAAAAATATTGTCCATTACCCGAAATTATTTTATTGGTATAATTAAAGTTAAGATTAATAAAATTCATATTTTCAATCTGATGTTCCCAATTGAGTTTGGACTGTAGAGGATAGAGCAGCACTAACAAAAATATAAATATATACTTAGTTAAATTACACATAAAAACTCCTAAAATTAATACAAGAAACTGTTTGCTTTAGTAAATTAGTGTTAGTAATAGTGAGCAAATAGATACAGCGAAAGAGCATAGATATATTTGCACAATTCTGATTCAAATTGATTTTGATTAAATTACTAATATCATTACTTATACTTGGATAAATCAATAACTCAAAGATATCAATCTTTTGCTTTAGAAACTTATACCATATTTTTCCATCATCAATTGATTTATCAATAGTCACATTTAAATTTTTTCTAACCAAACATTTTTGGAACGGGTTATTATCATTTCTCTTAATTATATTATTGTTTATTGTGAAATATTCAATCTTTGTTCCATTTATTGCTATTTGCCAAATTATTTTTTTGTTCATTAATTCAGCAGAAAATGGGCTGAGTATAGCTGATATGAATATAAATAATATAGAGATAAGAAATATATTTTTTTCTTTCATTTTTTATCTCCATTACTCTTCTGTAATATCAGGACAAAGGGCTTGGCATGGTTCATATATTGAATCCTCGCCACCAGTACCGTAATAGCAAGTTCCATACAATGGTCCGTTGCCCGCACATCCACCTTGAGTGCCTGTTAAATTAAGTCGCTTAACATATGATACAAATTGATTATTACTATCATAACAAGGACAAAATGATGCAGTAAGAATACAACACCCCTGTGGAGTTGCATTACAATCACTAAAAGTCAAAATAGGACGATCTGGATTTTTTAAATTATAACAAATATCCTTACAACTGCTGCTAATGTAAGATGCTTCATAAGGAGCACAAGCAGGTATTTCACAATTAGGGTAATTTCCATCACATTTGATTGCTAATCGTTCCTGTTCAGAAAGACTTGATAAGTAATTCATATAATGAATTTTCATTAAATACGGAAGGACTTTACCAAGAAATTTTTGAAATTGGTTTTTATCAATACCAGCAAAATTATCCGGATAACCCGGCATTAAGTATTGAGTAAAATAAAAACATGGGCTTAAAGAATTTTCATCCCAATCCCAAGCAAGTCCACCAAATTTAAACTGTTCAAAAGTTCTTGTGCATCCATTTTGTGTTATAGTGCATTTTCTTGTCTTGTAGGTTACATATATATTACATAGCCCAAAAGATGAATGTAGCTGATTCCCAACAATTGTTACAAAATGTGTATCCCAACTTCCACAAGATGCTTCGGGGGGTGTATTCATTGCGATACAATCTTCCTGTGCATTAACAAATTGTGGTAAAGATAATGATATAAAAAACATAAAAATAAATAAAAAACTTAATTGTCTCACAATATTAAACTCCAAATTTTTTAAATAAGTTAACTTATAATAAATACTAGACAATAAATACATAGAAATCAACATAGAAAAATAAATAAAGTAATTAAATCTATGTTTAATATTTATTATTGTTGGACCGCGTGCCTCCTCGGATAACCCAATACAATTTTTGAAAAACTACAATAAAACTGTGCGGAAACGTCCCAGACTTGTATACTTGTATGAATGTATTTTAATATTTGCTTTAATTGCTTTAATCTTCATATCTTTTTTTAAAAACAACATATATGCTAAAAGCAAAGTTAATTAAATTCCGAATTATATCCAAATTATTTATATATTTTATTACTTTTTTTATTCTTTATCGAAGAATGTTAAGCCTACACCTTAGGAAAGTAAAAAGAGACATAAGA
>JBDHXE010000068.1:0-11258 GCA_039810525.1 Chlorobiota bacterium
TCAATTCATTTTCTGGGCTTTCTACTGGAATTGGTTCTTCTTCATCTACATATTCAGAGCTAATAAAGTACTTAATATGATCATTAAGTATTTTAGCTGATTGATGCACAGCTTCTTGAGCAGTAATTGTACCATCAGTTCTTACATCTAGAATTAATTTTTCATAGTCAGTTTTCTGACCTACCCTATATGGTTCAATAGAATATACTACATTCTTAATAGGAGTAAAAATAGAATCAATTGCCAACATACCATAAGGAAAATCATTTACTAATTGCTCTTCTGCTGGGATATATCCTTTACCTCTACCAATACGAAGCTCTACATCAAATTCTGCATCCTCAGAAAGAGTAGCAATATATTGGTTGGGGTCAGTTACTTCTATCATTGAAGAAGCATCTTGGATATCTTTTGCAGTCCATACATGAGGACCTTTTAAAGTAAAATTAATTTTTGTTAATTTTTTATCAGATAATTTAAATCTTACTTCTTTAAGGTTTAAAATAATATCTGTAACATCTTCAACAACTCCATTAATAGATTGGAATTCATGAAGAACATCGCTAATTTTGACACCGGTGATAGCAGTACCATAAATAGAAGATAATAATACTCTTCTAAATGAATTACCTAAGGTAACTCCATAGCCTGTCTCTAACGGAGATAAAATAAATCGACAGTGAAAATCCGATGCGGATTCTTCTATAACAACCCTATCGGGCATTTGCATTTGAATATTCATACTTAACTTTTTGGTTATTTTATAGTTAAAGAATTAACCCAACAAATTATACTCTTCGTTTCTTAGGTGGACGGCAGCCATTATGAGGGATTGGAGTTTTGTCTATTATTGAATGAATTTCCAATCCTACTTGAGCTAATGCTCTAATAGCAGCTTCTCGCCCAGACCCTGGTCCTTTTACTAATACATCTACTTTTCTTAAGCCCATATCATAAGCATCTTTAGCTGACTTTTCAGCAGATACCTGAGCAGCATAAGGTGTATTTTTTTTAGAGCCTTTAAAACCATTTTTTCCAGCAGACGACCAAGCGAGAGTATTACCATATAGATCGGTAATAGTAACTTGTACGTTATTAAATGTTGCTCTAATAAATGCTTTACCGTGAATATCGGTAACCGTTTTTTTCTTGACTTTCTTCTTAGCCACTTTATTTTACCTATAATTTGGTTAATTATATTTTATTTAACAGCTTTCTTTTTGCCAGCAACAGTCTTTTTGCGACCTTTACGTGTGCGTGCATTTGTTCTAGTTCGTTGACCACGAACTGGCAATCCTCTTCTATGACGTAGTCCTCTATAACAGCCGATATCCATCAAACGTTTAATATTCATTTGGATTTCGGAACGTAATTGACCTTCGGTTTTGAAATTTTCTATAACTAAACGAATACGAGCAATTTCATCATCATTCCATTCAGCTACTTTTTTATTAATATCAATTCCAGCTTCATTTAATATTTTTTCTGATGTATTTTTACCAACACCAAATATATAGGTCAAACCAATAAGTCCTCTTTTATTTTTAGGTAGGTCTATACCAGCAATACGAGCCACAATATTCTCCTTTTATTAACCTTGTCTTTGTTTAAATCTTGAATTTTTTTTGTTTATAATATAAACTCTACCTTTACGACGAACAATTTTGTCATCTGGGTTTCGTTTCTTTACTGATGCTTGCACTTTCATAAATTTACCATTCTATTTATATCTATAAATTATTCTTCCTTTACTTAAATCATAAGGGGAAAGCTCGACAGTTACCTTATCTCCCTGTAAAATTTTTATAAAGTTCATTCTCATTTTTCCACTAATATGAGCTAATATTTGATGCCCATTCTCCAACTTCACAATAAATTGTGTATTTGGCAATGTTTCTTCAATTATTCCATCAACTCTTATTAAATCTTGTTTTGCCATTTAGTTACTTTTTGTTAATATTAATGGACTATTATCGTTAATTACTATTGTATGTTCAAAATGTGCTGCTTTACTACCATCATTTGTAACCACAGTCCATCTATCTTTTAATACTTTAATTTCCTTTTTTCCTGAATGAACCATCGGCTCGATAGCAATCACCATATTATTAAAGAACTTAACATTAGGAAAACTATTCCTATAAAGTAAAGGTGGTACAAAATTTGGAATAGAAGGAAATTCATGTAATCCCCTGCCTAAACCATGACCACAATATTCTCTTGTCAAAGAAAAACCATTAGATTCTACATATGTCTGAACGGCTCTTGCCAAATCATAAATACTATTACCTAATTTTGCTTGTGCAATTCCTAAATATAACGATTTTTCAGTTACATCTAAAAGCTTTTGGTCTAAATCAGATATTTTGCCGACTGGATAAGTAATTGCTCCATCACCATAATAACCATTTTTCAGAACACCACAATCTAATGATACAATATCGCCTTCTTTAAGAATTCTGTTACCCGGTATTCCATGTATTATTTCTTCATTTACTGATATACACAATGAATTAGGAAATTGTAAATTACCTACTTGATAACCTTTGAAAGCTGGTATTGAGTCATTACTTCTAATATAATCCTCAGCTATTTGATCTAACTCAATAGTAGTAATGCCCGGCTTTACATATTGTTTTAAAAGAACTAGTGTATCAGATACAATTTTACAAGATGCCTCAATTAATTTAATTTCGTCATTAGATTTAATCGCAGATTTAGGTATCCTGTAATTAATTGACATTTTAAAAACCGCCTATTCCAGCTCTACCTTTCATTTTTCCACTTTTCATAAATCCATCATAATGCCTCATTAACAAATGTGATTCAATTTGTTGTAGAGTATCAAGAGCTACACCTACCATAATTAATAGAGATGTACCACCAAAGAATGAAGCAAAAAAGTGATCTAATCCAAAAAATTTAGTCATAAAAGTTGGTAATACAGCTATAATGCCTAAGAATAATGAGCCCGGTAGTGTAATTCTAGTTAAAATTGCCTCAATATATTCTGATGTATGATTGCCGGGTCTAATACCAGGAATAAAACCACCTTGTTTCTTCATATTATCCGCAATTTCTTGTGGGTTAAAAATAATTGCTGTATAAAAATATGTGAAGAACACAATCATAAAGAAATAAATAATTGAATAAAACCATGAAGTATAATCAAACATATGAGAAATTGAATTAAATAGTGCACTATCTGGGAAAAAACTAGCTATAGTACCTGGAATAAACATTAATGATTGAGCAAAAATGATTGGCATTACACCAGCAGTATTAACTCTAAGAGGAATATACTGAGTAGTACCGCCAAATACTTTTCGTCCAACTTGTCTTTTAGCATATTGAACTGGGATACGTCTAGCACCCATAGTTATTAGTACTATTGAAGCAATAATTACTACAAGTAAAACTATAATTACTAATTCTATTGGCCACAATCTAGCACCAGTCCACAACATATTCCACTCGTTAAACAAAGCAACAGGTAGTCTTGCAATTATACCAATCATAATTATTAATGAAATTCCATTGCCTATACCTCTATCAGTAATTTGTTCACCTAACCACATCATAAACATTGTGCCAGCACTCAAGATAAATATAGTAGACAATGTAAACATTATTCCGGAATCAGGAACAACAGGAATACCAGCTGCAGCTTGTTGGTTAGCTAATTTAATAGCGATACCCCAACCTTGTAGAGCTGTTATCAAAACAGTAACTACTCTAGTATATTGGTTAATTTTTCTCCTACCTTCTTCACCTTCTTTCTGCATTTTTTGAATTTCGGGAACTACTACACCAGCAAGTTGGAAAATAATAGAAGAAGTGATGTATGGCATAATACCGAGAGCAAATATGGCAGCATTAGAAAATGCACCACCTACAAACATATCAAATAAACCGAATAGTGTATTTGAATCTTGATTGGCCATTGATAATTGTAATGCACCTACATCTACACCTGGTAGAGTTATATGTGCACCTATTCTAATTACTATTAAAACTGCAATAGTGAAGAGAATTCTATCTCTTAACTCATCAATTTTAAATATATTCTGTATAGTTTGAAAAAACTTATTCATTTACTGTAACTGTCCCTCCGGATGATTCAATTTTATCTTTAGCAGATTTTGAAAAGTGATGAGCAGTAATATTCAAAGGCTTAGATAACTCACCATCACCTAGAATTTTAACTGGAATATCAACTTTCTTGATTAGTCCGTTGGAGAACAAAATTTCCGGATTAATTACAGAATCAATCAAATTATTATCTATTAATTCTTGTAATTTACTTAAATTAACTATTTGGATCTCTTTACTAAATCTATTAGTAAAACCGAATTTTGGCAAACGTCTATTAATAGGCATTTGTCCACCTTCGAATCCTATTCTAACTTTAGCACCAGAGCGAGATTTTTGACCCTTATGTCCACGAGTAGAAGTTCCACCGTGTCCACTACCTGGTCCGCGGGCAATTCTCTTTTTATCTTTTTTTGCACCGTCTGCAAACTTAATATTACCTATATGCTTCATATTTGCAACTTCTTTATTATTCTGAAACTTCTTCTACTTTTACTAAATGCTTGACTACATTAATCATACCACGAATTTGAGGATTATCGTGATGTATTTTGAAATAATTGGGTCTTCCTAAGCCTAAAGCCTCAATAGTTTGCTTTTGCTTTTTTAATGTTTTGATAACACTTACTGTTTGTGTAATTTTCAATTTTGACATTTTTTCACCTTTATTTTAGCTAAAGCATATATTATGCATTTACAACTTTTTCTACTGAAATACCTCTACGCTCTGCAACTGCCACAGCATCTTCTAGCTGAAGAAGCCCTTGAACAGCAGCTTTTACAGAATTATGTGGATTAGATGAGCCAAGACTTTTAGTCAATACATCTTTAATTCCAGCAAGTTCTAGAATAGCTCTTACGCCACCAGATGCTATCACACCAGTACCAGGTGTAGCTGGTTTAAGAATTACTTTAGCTGCACCGAATCTACCTAAAACTTGATGAGGGATAGTATTTTTAGATAATCTAACTTTTACAATATTTTTCTTAGCTGCTTCGGTTGCTTTTGTAACTGCATCTACAACTTCGCTAGCTTTTCCTAGTCCATATCCTATATGTCCATTACCGTCACCAACTACCACTATGGCGGAGAAGTTAAATCTACGACCACCTTTTACAACCTTAGCAGTTCTGCCAACATATACTAATTTATCCTTAAGGTCTAATTCAGATACTTTAATATTAGTCACTTAATATTCTCCTAATTACAATTTATATTTTTTAAAATTGAAGTCCGCCTTCACGTGCTCCATCAGCAAGAGCTTTAATTCTACCGTGGTAGATATAACCATTTCTATCAAAAGCAACACTTGTAATATTTGATTCTAATGCTCGTTTGGCAATTAGTTTACCTACAAGGATACTTTCGTCAATTTTCTTCATATCAGAAGTTATTTTTGATTTTATTTCTTTATCAATAGTAGATGCAGAAACTAAGGTTTTTTGCTCATTATCATCTATGATTTGGGCATAAATATGATTAAGACTTCTAAAAACTGTTAGACGAAGTCTTGAACCAGTTAAAGTCATAGAATTTTTTATACGACTTTTACGTCTTAATTTACGTTTAGCTTTTAATATTTGAACTTTCATTTCTTATATACCGTTAATTTTCACTTACTATTTAGCTGATGTTTTACCGGCTTTACGACGGATATATTCACCTTCATATCTAACACCTTTACCTTTGTATGGTTCTGGTGGTCTTAGGTCTCTTATTTTTGCAGCTACTTGACCTACAAATTGTTTATCATATCCTTTCACGCTAATATTATTAGCATTAGCTAATTCAAAACTAATACCTGCTGGAGGTATAATTAGAATTGGATGAGAGTACCCTAAAGAAAGGAATAATTTATTACCTTTCATTTCGGCTTTAAAACCGACACCTTCTATTATAAGTTTCTTTTCGAAACCTTTAGATACCCCTTGTACCATATTAGCAGTCAAAGCTCTCGACAAACCATGTAATGCTCTAATATGTTTTTCATTAGATTCGCGTGAGAATGTGATAATACCATCTTCCATCTTCATTTTTATATCATTATGAAGCTGATAGTTTAATTCCCCAAGCGGACCTTTTACACTGATTATGTTTTCCTTAAAGGATACATTTACTCCTTTTGGGATTTCAATCAGCTTTTTACCTATACGTGACACTTTGAATTACTCCTTAAGGGTTTATTACCAAACTGTGCAAATTACTTCACCACCAATATTAATTTTGCGGGCTTGTTTACCTGTCATAATACCATGTGATGTAGAAACTATCGCAATACCCAAGCCATTATTTACTCTTGGTAGTTTATCTGCTGGGACATAAACTCTACGTCCCGGTTTGCTAATTCTTACAATTTTCTTAATTACCGGTTTACGTTTATAATATTTTAGATGCACTCTAATTGCACCTTGTACACCTTCTTCTATTTTTTCAAAGTCATTAATATAACCTTGATCTTTAAGTAGAGCCGCAATATTAGCTTTAACTTTTGAAGCTGGTGCATCTACAGTTTTATGACCTGCTTGACCGGCATTTCTAATTCTTGTAATAAAATCTGCTATTGAATCTGTTACTGGCATACTATTTTAACCATTAAATTTACCAACTTGCTTTACGGACACCGGGCAACTTGCCTTCTAGTGCCATTTGACGGAATACGTTTCTACATAATCCGTATTTTTTATAAACACCTCTTCCACGACCTGTAAGAGTACATCTGTTTCTTAATCTGGTAGGAGCACTATTACGAGGTAATTTTTGTATTCCTTCCATATCTCCGGCTTCTATAAGTGCCTTGCGTTTTTCAGCATATTTTTCGACTAATCTTTGTCTTTTTAAGTTTCTTGCAACTACTGATTTTTTTGCCATTTTAAATTATCACTCTATATTAAACTTTTTTCTTAAATGGAAAGCCAAATTCAGCTAACAACGAATACGATTCTTCATCTGATTTTGATTTCATTACGAAATTAATATCCATCCCATTAATTTTATTAATTTTATCCACATCAAGCTCTGGGAAGATAATTTGCTCTTTAATACCTAATGAATAGTTACCTCTTCCGTCAAAACTTTTATCTGGGAAACCTCTAAAATCTCTGATACGTGGAGATGCTATATTAATAAATCTATCAAGAAATTCGTACATTCTAGCTCCTCTAAGAGTAACCATACAAGCTATTGGCATACCTTGGCGTAATTTGAAATTAGAAATTGCCTTTTTAGCTTTTTTAACTACTGGTCGTTGCCCAGATATTAATTCTAATTCATTAACTGCACTTTGTAATTGCTTTAAATCTTGTGTAGCACTACCAACACCAATATTTATACAAATTTTTTCTAGCTTAGGTACTTGCATTACTGATTTAAAATTATATTTTTTCATCAAATTGGGTACAACATTGCTTTTGTAAAACTCAAATAGTCTTGCTACTGGTACTTTTTCGTCTTTTACATCTTCAAGTCTTTTGCCTTCTGGTGCAAATTCACCTTTTTTTGCTGCTGACTTTCCTTGCTGTTGTGAAACAGATTTATTTGCCATTTTATTATACTCAGTTAAATTTTAATTTCTTTACCATTAGTTTTTGCAATTCGGGTAATAATATTTTTACCACCTTTAGTTTCTCTTTTAATTGAGATACGAGTTGCTTTTTTGTCCGAATCTACTAGCATCACATTAGAATAATGAATAGGAAATTCCATTTCTACTCTACCGCCTTGCTGATTTTGCTGATTTGGTCTTTGGTGCTTAATATGAATATTTACACCTTCTACTAGTATTCTTGATTTTTTGGTATCTACATCAAGAACTCTACCAATTTTTCCTTTATCATCACCTGTAATAACCTTTACTTGGTCATTTTTTTTGATTTTATACTTCATAATTTCACCAATTAATTATAACACTTCAGGTGCTAATGAAACAATTTTCATATAATTTTTTTCACGTAATTCTCTTGCAACTGGACCAAATATACGGGTACCTCTTGGTTCACCTTTATCATTTAGAATTACAGCAGCATTATCGTCAAATCTGATATATGATCCGTCTCGTCTACCTATTTCTTTTGCAGTTCTAACTATTACAGCTTTAACTACTTGGCCCTTTTTAACAGCGCCATTTGGTATAGCAGATTTAACAGAAACTACTACTAAATCACCCAAAGAAGCATAACGACGACCATGTCCACCTAATAATCTAATTACTCGAACTTTTTTTGCTCCAGAATTATCTGCTACTGTTAAATTTGTTTCTTCTTGTACCATTTCTGTCTCCTTATTTAGCTCTTTCTACAATATCTACAAGTATCCATCTTTTTCTAGCACTAAGTGGACGGCATTCACTAATTTTCACTACATCACCAATATAACATGAATTTTCATTATCATGAGCCATTACTTTTTTTACTCTTTTAAAGTATTTTTTGTATAATGGGTGAATAACATGTCTTTCGATAGCAACTATAATAGTTTTATCTGGTTTATTGCTAGTTACTTTACCAACAAGTATTCTTTTTCTTGATTTTGATTCAGACTTTTCTGAATTATTTTCATTTTTTAAAGTTTGCACATTATCCATTTTTTACACCGTTTCTGAACGTTCATTTATAATAGTGTGAATTCTTGCTATATCTCTTCTTAGCACTTTCAAGTAAGTAGTATCATGTAATTGCTTTAAAGCATGCTGAAAAGTTTGTGTTGCCAAAGTTTCTTTGGAATCTTCTAATAAAATAGTTAATTCATCTAAAGTCAAATCTCTAAGGTCTTTTGCTTTACGTTGCTTCATAATTACACCAAATCAATACGTTTTACAAATTTTGTTTTTATTGGAAGTTTATGAGAAGCTAATCTCAATGCTTCCATAGCTGCTTCTTCTGCAACACCATCTACTTCAAAAAGGATTCTTCCCGGTTTTACTACAGCAACCCATCCTTCTGGACTACCTTTTCCACTACCCATACGAACTTCTAAAGGCTTTTTAGTATAAGGTTTATCTGGAAATATTCTAATCCACACTTTACCATCACGTTTCAAGAAACGATTAATAGCAATACGAGCCGCTTCAATTTGTCTATTAGTTAGCCAATGAGGTTCTAATGCTTTTAATCCAAATGAACCAAAGGAAATTTGTGAGCCGCGGTAAGCTTTTCCAGTCATCCTACCACGCATCGTTTTGCGGTGTTTTACTCTCTTTGGTGATAACATCTTATATATTCCTATTTATTTTATTGTTGTTTACCAATTATTTCGCCTTTGCAAATCCAGACTTTTATACCAATTATTCCATAAATAGTTTGAGCTTCACAAGTTCCATAGTCTATATCAGCTCTAAGAGTGTGTAATGGAATACGTCCTTCTTTATATTGTTCAGTTCTAGCCATTTCTGCTCCACCAAGTCTTCCTGAGCACATAATACGAATTCCCTGTGCTCCCATTCTAATAGTGGTATTTACTGACTGTTTCATTGCACGACGAAATGAGATACGACCTTCAAGCTGCTGAGCAATATTTTCAGCTACTAAATATGCATCTAATTCAGGTCTTTTAATTTCACTTATTAATATTTTTACTTCTTTACCAGTAATTTTTTTGATTTCTTCTTCAAGTAAAGTAATATCTTTACCTGATCTTCCAATAATCATCCCGGGACGTGATGTATTGATAGTAATTCTTAATTGTTTAGCTGTTCTTTCTACAAGTATTCTTGATATTCCAGATTTCTTTTTTCTGCTACGAATATAATTTCTTACTTTGATATCTTCTGATATTTTATCAGCTACATTTCTATCATCAAACCAATTGGCATCCCAATTTCTGTTTATACCTAGTCTAAGTCCGATAGGGTTGGTTTTCTGTCCCAAAATTTTACTCCTTATTTAAGTTTTTATCTTCTGTTTCAGGTGTTGCTACTACAATAGTCAAGTGATTAGATCTCTTCTTCATTCTATAAGCACGGCCCATAGGAGCAGGTAGAATTCTTTTCATTGAAGTTCCTTGATCTACAAATACTTCTTTTACATAGATTTCATCATCATTTATTGCAATTTCTTCTTGTTCAGCTTTTTTGGTCAAATTAGCTATTGCAGAACGTAGAACTAACTCTGCATCTTTTGCAGCCATTTTTGGAGTAAATTTCAAAATTGTTAAAGCTTCTGCAGCTTTTTTCCCTCTAATTTGATCTATCACTATTCTCATTTTTAATGGTGATGATGGTATATATCTTTTTAATGCTTTTCCTTCCATTTAACTATTCCTCATTGATTACTTTTTAGCTGCTGAACGTTGTTCTTTTCTATGACCTGCATGACCTCTATAAATTCTAGTAGGTGCAAATTCACCAAATTTATGTCCTACCATATTTTCTGACACATATACAGGTATAAAATTCTTACCGTTATGCACTGCAATAGTATGTCCAACAAAATCAGGTGTAATAGTTGAAGCTCTTGACCAAGTTTTAATTACTTGTTTCTTTTTTGCTTCATTTAATTGTTCAACTTTTTTCAAAAGTTTGAAACTTATAAATATTCCTTTCTTAAGAGAGCGTGACATTAATTATTCCTTGACTATTTAGACTTTCTATTTCTAACTAAATATTTATTAGATTGTTTATTATTTTTTCTAGTTTTAAGACCTTTTGCATATTTACCCCATGGCGATCTTGGGTGTAAACGACCACCACCTGATTTAGAAGCACCTTCGCCACCACCCATTGGGTGATCAACAGGGTTCATAGCCATACCACGTGTTTGAGGTCTTATACCTTTCCAACGCAAACGTCCTGCTTTACCCCAAAGTATATTTTCATAATCTGAATTACCAACTGCACCTAATGTAGCATAGCATTCGTTTAATACCATTCTTATTTCGCCAGAAGGTAATTTAACTTGAGCATACTTATTATCATTAGCTACTAATTGAGCTGAGGCACCAGCAGTTCTTGCTAATTGAGCTCCTTTGCCCGGTTTAAGCTCAATATTATGTATAAATAAACCTACAGGAATACTTTTTAATGGTAAAGCATTTCCATCTTTGTATTCTACTCCCGGACCATTTTCAATTGTATCACCAACTTTTAATTTATTTGGTGCGATTATATATCTATATTCACCATCTTGGTATTTAACAAGTGCTATTCTAGCATTTCTATTTGGGTCATATTCTA
>JBDHXE010000069.1:0-11177 GCA_039810525.1 Chlorobiota bacterium
CCAAAATTACTGGCTCTATTAAATACGCTCACAACGAAGTAGGTTTTATACAAAATGTCGAGTCAGACAATTTAGAACTCAAAGGTAAATTTGCAGAACAGGTAGAAATAGAGTTTTTGCCTACTCAGATCGAAGATACAGCCGATATTATGGTATTGGCAAGTTGGCTTATTCGCAATATAGCTTACAAGCATAATTTTGTAGCTACATTTTTCCCTAAATTAGATTTTGACCACGCAGGCAATAGTTTGTTTATTCATAGTGCTATAATTAGAGATGGCAAAAATATTATGACAAACGAAAAAGGCGACCTTACAGACGAAGCAATGCAATTAATAGGTGGTCTATGCTATTTCGCACCAAGCCTTTCGGCTTTTGGAAATATGATATCATCTTCTTATTTAAGACTATTCCAAAATGAAGGAACATCTTCTAAAGTTTGCTGGAGCGAATCTAATAGAAATGCGCTAATTCGTGTGCCACTAGCTTGGACCAAATTTGATAATATTGCTATGAAAATTAATCCACAGCAAACCGATAAATTACCACGACATGAAAGCCGTCAAATGGTAGAATTTCGTTCTCCTGATGGTAGTGCTAATGCTCATTTATTATTAGCTGGCATAGCACTTGCTGCCGAATGGGGAGTTACTAATCCTACTGATTCTATGGCATTAGCCAAAAACAGCAAGGTTACTGGACCTATTCAAAGTAGCCCAAATATTGGAGAATTATCCGAATTGGCTACAAGTTGTGTAGAATCTGCCGAAATGCTATTAGCTCATAGAAACTTATTCGAACACGATGGCATTTTTCCATATAGTGTTACTGATTTTATTGCAAATTCTTTATTAAACGAAAACGATAAGAATTTGAATAAACGATTGATGTCGTTGCCAGACGATGAAAAAGTAAGTGAATCGAGAAGAATTATGCATAGACATTTGCACAAACATTAGTATATTAATCGGATAAATGAAAAATAAAACTAAAATAATTTTTATGGGAACCCCAGAATTTGCTGTTCCTTCACTAGTAGCTATTAATGATAAATATGGAATAAGTGCAGTAGTAACTACACCCGATAAACCAAAGGGCCGTGGATTAAAAATTTCGTATTCAGCAGTAAAAGAAAAAGCACTTTCATTGGATATCCCTATTCTACAGCCATCTAAATTAAAAGATGAAGAATTTATTGCTGAAATCAAAAAGATAGACCCTGATATAATTGTAGTAATAGCTTTTAGAATTTTACCAAAAGAATTATATTCTATTGCCAAAATAGCCGCATTCAATATTCATGGTAGTTTGCTACCAAAATATAGAGGTGCTGCTCCTATTAACTATGCTATTATTAATGGGGAGCAAATTACTGGTCTTACTTCGTTTGTGCTTGGCGAAAAAGTGGATACTGGCAATATTCTGCTTCAATACCATTGCAATATAGACGAAAATATCACAGCGGGCGAATTACATAACCAGTTAATGTATCAAGCTGCCAATCTCTCTATCCAAACCATTGACCTGCTAATTAGTGGAGATTATACTCCTATAATGCAAGACGAATCGCTAGCTACACCAGCACCTAAGATTTTTAGAGAAAATTGCAGAATAAATTGGAATAGCAGTCAGTCTGCAATACATAATTTTATTAGAGGCCTTTCGCCATACCCTTGTGCTTGGTCTATTATCGATGGCAAGCAGTATAAAATAGTTAGAACTTCGAAAACTAATATAAAATTAGACGCAGGCAAATATTCAATTAAAGATAATCGTATGTTAGTTGGTACAGCCGATATGGCCGTCGAAATAATCGAAATTCAGCCTGAAAATAAAAAAAATATCACTATCAAAGAATTTCTGAATGGCTGGAGAGGCCAGCTAAATGGAACATTTGAATAAAAGTATAGCTTTTATTCAAATTGAAATAGTATTAATTTATAATTTATAATTTTGGGAGATTAATAAGATGGGTTTATTACAAGAATTTAAAGAATTTGCCGTAAAAGGCAATGTAGTAGATATGGCCGTCGGTATTATAATAGGTGGCGCTTTTGGTAAAATTGTTACTTCTTTGGTAAATGATGTCATTATGCCACCAATAGGAGTAATGCTGGGAGGAGTAGATTTCTCCAAACTACAAATTATAGTCAAACAGGCTGTGGGAGAAACGCCAGCAGTTACTATTAATTATGGAGCATTTCTAAATACAATAATTGATTTTTTGATTATAGCTTTTACCATTTTTGTATTTATTAAAGCTATGAATAATCTGAAAAAGAAAAACGAAATACCAGCTCCACCAGATGTACCAGCACCTACTCCCGAAGATATTTTATTATTAAGAGAAATCCGTGATTCGTTGAAAAAATAAATACTATTTTTAACTTAATAATGGTATATATCTAACAAAATAACTCGTTCATACTGATCTATTGCAGATATGAACGAGTCTATTAAGTGCTTTTAGCGTTGGTGATATTATTTCTCTATATGAATAGGCTGAATCATATTTTCTGGTTTTAAAAACTCATCTAATTTTTCCTTAGATAAATAATTATGCTCAAGTACTAACTCATAAACACCTTTGTTGGTAGCAAACGCTTCTTTAGCTACTTTGGAGCACTCTTCATAACCTATTAGAGGTACTAAAGCAGTTACCAAACCAATACTATTCTGTACATAATATCTACACTTATCTTCATTAGCTGTAATACCATCTATACACTTTTCTTTAAGGGTAACTATACCATTGCATAGTATTTCTATTGATTCGAGAATAGATTGAGCTATTACAGGCTCCATCACATTCAATTGCAATTGCCCTGCTTCGGCCGCTAATGTTACAGTTAGATCGTTGCCTATTACTTTGAAAGCAATTTGATTGACTACTTCTGGTATTACTGGATTTACCTTGCCGGGCATAATAGATGAGCCCGGTTGCATAGCGGGAAGATTAATTTCCGCTAATCCTGCTCTTGGGCCAGAGCTTAACAATCTCAAATCGTTTGATATTTTGGATAATTTGACTGCGAGACGTTTTACAGCCGAAGAATATATTACAAATGCTCCTGTATCTTGAGTTGCCTCTACAAGGTTAGTAGCAGATACCAAAGGTAGACCTGTTACTTCGCATAGAAAAGTAGTTACATACCCAGCATACTTAGGTTCGGCAGTAATACCAGTGCCGATAGCAGTAGCTCCCATATTAATTTCGTGAAATAGCTTAGCATTGTCGGTCAATCGTTGTATTTCTTCTTCTAATGTAACAGCATAAGCCTCAAATTCTTGACCCAAAGTCATAGGCACTGCATCTTGCAATTGAGTTCTGCCCATTTTGAGAATATGCTTAAATTCTTCGCCTTTTTTACGAAAAGATTGAATAAGCTCTACAAGCGAAGCTTTCAATTTTTCATTCTCATATATCATCGTAATTAATAGTGAGGTAGGGTACACATCATTAGTAGATTGGGACATATTAACGTGATTGTTTGGGTGGCAATGTTCGTATTCACCCTTTTGGTAGCCCATAATTTCTAATGCACGGTTAGCTATTACCTCGTTAGCATTCATATTAGTAGAAGTACCAGCACCACCTTGAATTAGATCTACTTGGAAGTGGGTATGGAATTTCCCTACAATGATTTCATCACAAGCTTGGCAAATCGCATCTTTTATCTTATCATCTAATGAGCCTAACTTATGATTAGCAAGTGCTGCAGCTTTTTTCACTTGCGCTAGTGCAATTATCAAACTCTTATGGTGTGATATAGTAATACCAGTAATATTGAAATTCTCCATTGCACGCAAGGTCTGTATCCCATAATAACTATCAAAAGGCACTTCTCTATTACCTAGTAGATCGTGCTCAGCTCGTGTCTTACCAGAGAGATATTGCTGGAATGGGCCAGCTGAACGACTTGCGGCAATTCTTAGCCTACGCGACATTACACGCGAAATACTCGCCAATAATTTAGCGGTAATAGCTGGATATTCATTAAATAAAATGTTAATATTTTTCCTTTCCAATTCCAGAACTATAGAAGTTTCGATACATCGGGCAGAAGTAGAATGAGGGTGCTTGTCGAGCATAGCGCCTTCCGAGATAAATTCCCCATTATAAAATAGCCCAATTTGCTTCATCTTAGCGGCTTGAATAGACTTTAAGATTTCAACTCTACCACTATAAATAATGAATACTTTTTCTCTTTCTTGGTTTTCTTTAAAAAGAAAATCACCATTAAAATAATTAGCAATACTGAATTTATCAGCTAATATATCAATTTCATTTTCAGATAATTCCTTGAATAATTCAATATTTTTCAAAAATTCTATGATTTGTGGCTTATCCATATTTGCACCAAAAGAAAAGTAGATTAATCAATAAATATATATACAAATATAGTATAATAATTGATACAATTAAAGTAAGGCTAAGATAATTGCGATAGATTGCGAAATAACCTTAGCTACATATTATATTATTTTTCTATTGTGTATCTTTGCAATTATTCTAATAGTGAATATCTTTATGAAATTACATAATGAACTGCTAATAATTTTAATTGGCATATTAGCATTTATGATATTTGGATATTATTTCCAAGAGCAGATTACATACAATTCTGGTTTAGGCTGGGATGGTAGAGACTATTTCAAAATTGCGCAAGATTTCAACTCTCATAATCTACCTGTTGCGAGAGCACCATTTGTATATAGACTGGGTACGAGCTACTTAGTATCTACATTCTTCTCTAATAATATGATGGATGGCTTTAAGATAATTAATATATTAGCTTCTGTATTAGTAATATTTGCAATATGGTATTTTCTATATACTTATGGTACTAATTATCTTCTAAGATTGCTATTAGTACTTTCGTATCTTTCCTATTGGCAGAGTCCACTTAGATTAAGTTACTTCTATCCAGTGCATAGCGATCCTATTGGTGTGTTATTTCTATTTATTAACTTGATTATATCATTCAAATATTATAATACCTATAAAAAGCAATATTTATATTGGCTTATACTTACAAGTTTCATTGGAGTGTTTTTTAGAGAAATTACATTGATACCTTCTATTGCCTTAATAATTTCATCAATAAAATATCTAAGCAAATATAAAATAAATTATGATAAACTTACTTTGATACCCTTAGCAATAGGATTATTAGCTATAGCTATTACTCATATCATAGCCCAAGCAAATGATTCCTATCATTTTATCAATTCTGCTATTGGCTGGATTTATCGCAAATCTACTATAATGTATTTACATTCAATACTACTATCAGTAGGTCCCATTATTTTAATTTGCTTGTATTATTACAAAGAATCAATAGAAATACTCAAAAATGACAAATTCTTATCGTCTTTTTTGGTACTAATATTATTCGTAAGCTATGCTGGGGGTAGCGATACGGAAAGATTGATAATGTGGGGAGCACCAGCTATTTATGTAATAATTGCAAAATTGATAAGCAATCATAAGGAAATAACTAAAAATAAACTTCTGATGGTAGTCTTATTCATATCGCAAATGCTTGTAAATAGAGTCTTTATGCCAACCCCAGACTATAATTATACAGCCAAAAGCGTATTCCCAATACTAACTCCTCTCGCTAGCAATTTTAGACTATTAGACCTTTGGGCAATCCATGCTGATTCACGATTTATATTAATTTCTGCAATTCAATATTTCTTATTGTCTATCTTGGTAATAATATTGATAAAATATACAAAAAAGTTGTAACAATTTAGCTTATAAATTGTCTATATACATATAATTATTGCTATTTTTGAATAATAAAATAAGCATAAGTTTTAAAATTATTTGGTAGATGAAAAACAAGAATTACATATTAATATTATCCTTATTGATAGTTGCATATGTTGGTTCGTTAGCTCAGCATCTTGATAAAGCAAAAAGTGAAGAGATTAACAAATATTTGATCAAACTCAATCAAATAGTAAAATTGGCTAATACAAAGTATTTGAATGATGTAGAGACCAAACAACTAATAGATGCCGCAGTAAAAGGGCTTATTCAGAAATTAGACCCTCATACATATTATTTTACCTCAGATGAAGTAAAACTCTTAGATCTGGAAAGAGACGGCATCCACTATAGTATAGGGCTAAACTTTGTAATGATTAATGATACTGTAACTGTATTATCTGTATTAGATGGAGGTCCTGCCTATAATGAAGGTATCAGAACAGGAGACAAAATACTGACAATTAATGATTCTCTCTTGATAGGGATGAAAAAATTTGATATAGAATCATTGCTAAATTCTGGTACCAAATCTGACCCCTTAACTATTTCATTTATTCCTTATAATAAACAAAAATTAATTACTAAAAAAATTACACCTATCAAATATCCATTTTTCAGTGTAGATGCCTCATTTATGGTAGATGGCACTGATATAGGCTATGTGTCTATCAATAGATTTATGAGTAGCACACACCAAGAATTAATAGATTCGTTAGATGGATTGACCAAAAAGGGGATGAAAAAAATAATCATAGATTTGAGAAATAACCCCGGCGGGAGCGTAGAAGAGACTTATATGGCTATTGATGAGTTTATAGGTCCGGGAAATACAATATTTATGATGAGAGGCAAAGATCCTATTTATAACGAGACCTTTAAGTCTTCATCTGGTGGATTGTTTGAGTCATTACCATTGATTGTATTAGTGAACAAAGAATCTGCTTCAGCTTCAGAAATATTCGCAGGTGCTATTCAAGACTTAGATAGAGGGCTTATTATAGGCGAAACTACATTCGGCAAAGGTTTAGTGCAGCGTCCATACCAATTTTTTGATGGATCAGAGCTTTGGCTTACAGTAGCCCAATATTACACACCGTCAGGTAGATCTATACAGAGACCTTACGAAAACAAAACCACTTATGGCACTCTGCAAGATAGAATTTATCTCAAAGACGGTATGAATATTGCCCATACCACAGAAGTACTACCGGGCGTTTCAAGCCAAAAAAATATGTTTAAAACTAGAACTGGACGCCCCGTAATTGGTGGTGGTGGAGTAACACCCGATTATATTATCAATGAAGATACCCTTACTACAAAAGGTCAATATATAGAGCAGAAAAATCTTCATGAAAAATTTATACTCGAATATTACAAACAGAACAAAGACTCTCTTAGTAAAGTATTTGCTAACAATTTTGATAAGTATCTTAACGATTATAATATAACAGATTCTTTGTTTTCGTTATTTGTGCAGTCTATTTCTAATTCCGAATATCCTATAAATATTAGCGATATTGCTAGCGACAAAGAGCATTTTAAAACTATAATGAAAGCTCGTTTAGCTAATTATATTTGGGACGACCAAAAAATGAAGAAAGTGCTACTACATAATTCCGAACATTTAAAAAAAGCTATTGAGCTAATGCCCGTTGCAATTCAGATACTAAACAAATAATAATGAAGATATTGCATCTTAATAATCAAGATACCGGTGGTGCTGCTATTGCTTCACTGGGCTTACACTATGAGCTACTAAAACAAAAGATTGATTCTAATTATATATCTATGGACAACAATCTAAATCTTGACGATATAGAATATATTTTTAGACATAAACCCACTATTTTCAATATTAATTACATTTACAAAAGACACTTACTACCACAAATTCATAAAAGAATTTATAATAGTAAAATTAATTCGAACGAAATATTCTCTACTAATTCATCAACGATAGATATTACTAAACATCGACTCTATCTTGATGCTGATATTATCCATATTCACAATGGCGCAGAATTTATCGATTTTAAATCATTTGCAAAAAAGTGCAAAAAAAACATAGTAATTACATTGCACGATCTATTTATACTAAATGGGCTACTTCATATATTCAATCCTATCGAACTTGATGCTGTTACTGCTGTATTAACCAAAAAATTTAGTAAAGTAATGAACGAATTACTTAACCTTAATACTACAATTATAGCACCATCCAAACCAGTACAAGATTTGGCAATAACTATCAACCCTTTAATTAAAGATAAAATTGAAATAATTAACAATGGTATAAACCCCAATACTTATATACCAATGAACAAATATAAGCTAAGAGAAAAGTGGAAAATAGAGCAATCCAAAAAAGTAATTTTAATGATAGCCAATGACTTATCAAGAAAAAATAAAAATTTTAAAATCATTAATCAAATTTTAGCAAAAGGTAATATTAGCGATATACTTGTTATACTAATTGGAAAGAATGCAGAAAGTATAAAATGCAAAAATTTGAATTATAAAACCTACGATTATATCCATCCAAACAAAATGAACGAGATATATAATATAGCAGATGTAACCGTAATACCCTCATTTTTCGAAACCTTCTCATTAACAACTGCAGAATCTATCAGCTGTGGTACACCAGTAGTAGCATTTGATAATAGCGGGCCAGCCGATATTATTAGCCATTTAGAAAATGGCTATTTAGCTAAGTACAAAGATTATAATGATTTTATAAAAGGCATCTACTATAATATAGCCAATCTAAACCAACAAAATATTAAACCACTACCAACCAGCTTCCATATAGATGATGTAGCCAAAAGATATATATCTATTTATCAAGCCATATCAAATTAAGTAGTACTTGCATTATTAACTATCGGTAGAATCACTACAGCTGCGAATACGAATCAATATCAATTTTGAGCATTACCGTAGTATTAGATATATTGAGGGGGAAAGAGGTAAGAGCTTTCTTAATAATAGCTCTTATTTTGGCACCAGATTTATCAATTGCTTTGTTTGCTTTTATCATAATTATTCTTCGATAATTCCCAGCTTGCTTATATGTAGTAGGTACAAAAGGGCCAAATATTTCTAAATTATCATTATTATCTTTTGGTAGCAATAATCTAAAGGTAGATGCATAATAATTTGTCTTATCATCATCTTCGCCATAAAATTCTAATATAATTACACGAGAGAATGGTGGATAATGAGTATTATTCCTAATCTCCAGCTCCTTTTTATAAAATTCATTATATTCATTATTCATTACTGCTTTAATTGAATAGTTGTTTGGGCTATATGTTTGTATTACTACTAAGCTATCCATACCTACCTTTCTACCAGCACGTCCAGCTACTTGAGTCAATATCTGATAAGATTTTTCATTAGCTCTAAAATCTGGCAAATACAACTGAAGATCAGCATTGATTACGCCCACCAAGCTTATCCTATCAAAGTTTAATCCTTTAGTAACCATCTGAGTACCTACCAATATATCGGTAGAGCCTTGCTGAAATTTTTCCAGTATTTTCCGATGGCTATCTTTTTTGCTTACAGCATCTTGATCTAATCTATCTATATTAAATTTTATATTTTTGTGATTAAAATATTCTTTCAGCTCTTCTTCTATACGTTGCGTACCATACCCAATACTTTCGAAATTAGACATGCCACAATTTACACAATTGATAGGATACGGCTGAATATACGAACAAAAATGACATTTTAGAATATTTATAGATTTGTGGTGAGTTAACTTGATAGAGCAGTTAGGGCATTCATAAGTATACCCACAATCTATACATCGCAACACAGGAGCATATCCTCGCCTATTTTGGAAGAGGATTACTCCTTCTTTACGTTTTATACGATCTTCTATCAAATTGAGTAAATACTGCGAAAATGAACCAATTACAGCATTATGTTTCCGTGCATCACTCATATCCACAGTAACTATTTTGGGCAATTCAATATTCTCTGCCCTATTATTTATTTCTAATAATTTGAATTTACCCGATACTGAATTATAATAAGTTTCGATAGATGGTGTAGCAGTCCCTAGAATTATAGGGCAGTTCTCAATCTTAGCTCTCATTATAGCCACATCACGTGCGTTATAACGAGGTGATGGGCTTTCTTGTTTATACGACATATCGTGCTCTTCATCTACTATAATTAAGCCAAGATTTTGCACTGGGGCAAAAATAGCAGACCTTGCACCTATTACAATTTTTTTCCTGCCTGCACAAATCTGTTTCCAAATCATTATCCTATCTTTGTCATTCATTTTAGAATGCAAAATAGCTACCTCGTTATCAAATGAAATATTAAATCTATCGGATAATTGAGGTGTCAGCCCAATCTCAGGCACTAGCAAAATAACAGACTTACCCTCTTTGATTATATTATCAATCAAGTGCATATATATTAGAGTTTTGCCACTACCAGTAATGCCTCTCAACAAAAAACTTGATTGGCTATCTAAATTAATTTGTTCTACAATATCACTTATAATATCCTGCTGCTGTGCTGTTAGTTCTAATTCAAGTTCATTTACACTGCTAAGAGTAATATTTTTATTATTATTGCCAATTAAATCTTCAATATATTTAGTAATTAATATTTTTTTATTTTTGAGAGCTTGCAATTCTTTTCTATCTGCTCGAGTTTCCTTTAATAAAAGATCTTGTAGCACCTTTTCATTATTTTGCTGATGTATATACACATAGCTAAGGATACGCGCTTGCCCGGGAGATTTAGATTCTAATAAATGCAACAATTCAGATATATATTCACCATTCTTAAAAATAAAAGGATCAATAGACAAAGTCTTCATTTTTTTAAACTTAGCGTTTTCTATTACATTCTCTTCTATATCTATTAGTCCCTTACGCTCCAAATTTTCAAGCAAAGAATATATAGATGTAGCTTTGTAAATTTTTTTAATACTATTAATGTTAATTCTTTTGGACTTGAAGTTATCTAAGAGAGTGAGTAGTTCGTAGCTTTTAGGCGATCTTTTTTTTAAGTCTTTGATAGTATCGTTAGTACAGTCATCTCTAATAGTAATCATAGTATTAGATTCCACCGAAATACCCGGTGGGCTAGCCAATTTGAGTGTATCGCCCCAAGAGGCCATATAGTATTCTGCAATGAACTTGGTAAACTGCAGCATATTATAATTATAAAAAGGTCTATCATCTAATATTTCAATTACTTCCTTCAATTCGATAGATTCAATATTATCATCATAATCTACTATTACACCAGTCATTATACGAGTACCAAATTGAACAAGAACACGATACCCTACGAGATTTTCCTCGCAATTAATTTTATAAGAATATAATTGATTAACAGGAACTGCCAAAGCAATCAAAGC
>JBDHXE010000070.1:0-11171 GCA_039810525.1 Chlorobiota bacterium
CTTAAATAATGACGAGATTACTGCTTTAGATATTTGCACTACTACTGAATCGCATACAGATATTGCTCTACTAGCTATTGAAAAGGGCAAAAATTTGTTGATTGAAAAACCAATTGCTAAAAATTACAAAGAAGCTCAATTAATAATAGATGCGGCTAAGAAACATAATATTAAAGTAATGGTGGCAAGCAATCAAAGATTCAGATATGATGCTATGGTTCTGAAAAATTTTGTACAAACTGGTGAATTAGGTAATATATACTATATTAAGGGTAAGTGGCACCAACACAAACTACAAGATGAATGGAGACATGAGATAGAACGCTCTGGTGGGGGTGTATTAATTGATTTGGGTGTATCTCTAATAGATTCATTATTATGGATTTGTGATTTTCCTAAAATTGTCTCTGTAAATGCTTCTATCTTTAAACAAGAGAACAAAAATGTGGAAGACGTATGTATAGCCAATATTAAATTTCACAACGGAATGATGGCTAATTTAGAGATGAGTTGGTCTATGTTTAGTTCTAAAAATACTTTTGGATTTGATATCTATGGTAGTTTAGGTAACGCTAAAATAAACCCTCTTCTTTTATTGAAAAATGACGGCGATATAATGACACCAATCACTACATTTGATTCTTTAACTAATATTTCTATCTTAAAAAAATCTTTTGAGAGTCAATTGAAGCATTTTGTAAATGGCGTATTAGGCCATCACCCAATAATTTCTACGCCAGAAGAATCGTTCGAAACTATGAAAATTATTGATATGTTATATCGTTCTGCTAAAGATAACAAGCCAATTATGTATGAGTAATTGGCTTGTAGTCAATTGAATACTATCATTTCTTAAAATAAATAGAGTTAATCTAATTTAACAAATCTTTTAGTATATTCGATACCATCAATATTGATTTTTAATAAATACACTCCACTCGGTAAATCATTAATATTGATATTTTCCCCTTGCCCTTGTTTTATTAAACTTTCGCTAATATTGAATATTTGGTAATCGATTGTGTTAGGATTAGATTTTAATATTATATTAATATGCTCTCGAGCTGGTATCGGAGTTAAGATTACATCTTCATCTTGCTTACTAAGTAATGAATATTTGTATATTTGATTATTTTTGTAAGTTACTGCTATATCATTTGATATTGAATTTAGATTTATATTAAAAATTTCTTTGTAAAATTTACCAGTATTATCATATAATCTAATATTTAATTGTTCACCTATTTCTAAAAATTTATCGTAACCTGCTATTTCTTCATTTCCATATATAGTAATAATAGATAAAGCATCTACTATTTTTCCTGTGCCAACTATATCATTATGGTTGTTAAATAGTTCAATCTCATAACCATTATAATTTTTGCTAGACTCTACTATCAATGTTGAATTATTAGGGTTATTTACAATTAGAGGCTTGATAAATTTAGTAGAAAAATCGTTAATAGCAACATCTAATTGTTTAGCAAGAGTATTTTCTGGATATGAAAAATCAATATCCGATGATACATATACTTGATAACCATTTCCCGGGATCATATTCCCAATAGAATTAATATTGTATGCAGGGATAAAGGATTGACCAGATGAATTTTTTGCTATTATTAGTTTGCCAGAATTATTTAGGTTAGAAAGAGCTTCTTGTATATTCATCGAAAATTTCCTTAGATAAGAAATGTATGACCAACCTGTAGATAAAGATATTACTTCATTTTCGGGTATTACATATTCTCCTAATATTTTCAATGTATTATTACCAACTGAATAAACTTGATATGCTTGTTGAATATTCCAATTGCCAATATTATTAATGCCGTAAGCAGGTATAATTGATTGGCCTAATTTATTCTTTACTATTATAATATTACTCGAAATGTTTCTAAATATAGAATCCATTTTAGTAGTATATGGGGTAATATTTGATGAAATCAAATTCCAGCCATTCGTTAAATTAATATTAAGTGTGTCGTAAGTAAACGGAAATTTTGATATTATTGATTGTGTATTTTCTGCAAATGAAGAAGGTCCTGAAGAATATCTTACGTCTATAATAGATTCTATTCCCGTTGATTCTTTCCACATCTTAATTAAGTATTTTTCGTTGTCAGCCATTCCATCTTTTATTAATGTAGATAGATTATCACCATTTACTGTAATGGTTAAATCTTGATTGTTCCATATACCATATCCAGCACAATAAAGATTGGAATTACGAGTATAAAATACCCCAATAGCATCACCTGACGATAGTGGTTCATTTCCGTTTTTTGGATTTATTGATTTTGGTAATATAATCTCAGAATTTCTACCTGTATTAGTAACTACTTTCCATTTATTACTTATTGGTTCTATACCGTAGAATACTAAGTACATATTATCGTATTGACTCCATTTTTCACTTATTGAATTAGAAGAGAATGAAATATTAGATTGGAAATTACCTGCTAACACGAAGTTATCATTCTTTTGGAATAGTATATTAATTGGGTTTGAACTATATGAATTAGTCTCCGAAAACGAGTTGATAATATTACCGTCTAAATCAAAGACTGTAATTAAAGAAGAAATATTGCCATTATTTTTATATGTTTTGTTAGCTATTTTAATATTATCTTGATATGATGATGTAAGATAAAGTTTATAATTTTTGGTAGAAATAGAATATGGATAATCATTGAACCCGCTACCAATCCCTCTCCCCCATAGCCAATTACCAGATGAATTAAGTTTGCCAATAAATACATCACTTTCGCCATTATTAAGGACATAATTGCTATCTACCAATATCAGAGCTCTATAATTACCAGCTATATAAATATTATTATTTGTATCAATGGCAATACAATTAGCGCTTTCTAAATAATTGGTAGTTCCAATTGATTTGGCCCATTGCCAATCACCAGATGAATTTAATTTAGCAACAAACATATCATCGCCACCAATAGCAGTCAAATTAATAGACCCAAATGAAGCTCCATCTTCAAAGCTTCCTGATAGTATTAGATAATTATTATTATCTGTAGCTATTTTGTAAGCGTAATCTGATTTATTACCTCCAGCTTTTTTGGCCCAATTTAAATTGCCACTCTGTGTCATAGAAAGAATATAAATATCTTCTAAGCTACCAGAGTTGAGAATGGTCCCAGAAAAGTTTACTTGCCCTATAAAAGTGCCAGTAATAGCAATATTGGACTGGATAACAGTGATTGAATTACATTCATCATCGTCAGCTCCTCCGTAAGTTTTTATAAATAAATTATTACCATTGCTATCACATTTAATTAATAAAATATCTTTAAATCCAGAATTTAAATAAGTTTGGTTTTGTAGTTTGAGTGTATCAGAATAGCTCCCACCAAAATAATAGTTATTGAGTGAGTCTATTGCAATTGATTTTAATTCATCATCGCCAGCACTACCAATTGATTTGGCCCAAACAAATCCAGATTCAGAAGAATATTTAGCAATAAATGCATCTTTTATTCCATTAGAAATCAGATTTGTATTTCCCATACTAATATTACCATAGTAATATCCACACAGAATAATATTATTACTTTTATCATTTTCCGATGATAGAAGTTTGATTATTCCTTTTAGCCCATAATTTATTTTATAATTATTATAATTACCTAAAGAATCGACTCTTATAAAAAATATATCAGATTCACCTTTTGAAACAATGGTATCGCTTGTTAGATACATCTTATCATAGAAGACACCAACAATTGCTGGCTTTTTATCATAGATAGCTATCGATAATGCGTCTATATTAGTAGAACCATAAATAGGATTAAGATATTGTATATTTCCATTTTTATTCATCTTAGCAAAATACCCATTTCGAACTCCATTAGAGTTAATAGTATAAGAGCCTGAGCTTAAGTTTTTCTCGAATCCGCCACTAATAAATATATAATTATCATCTCCTGTAATCGAATATATTAGATCATCGTTTTGCCCATTAAAAGTTCTAACCCATTGCCATAAACCATTACTATTCATTTTAGCTAAAAAAACATCTTTCCCATTAGGTGTGGTTAAATTCGCGGTATCAATTAAGAAACTTTTAGAATAAAATCCTCCAACATAAATATCATTATTATTATCTATATAAGAGGTAGTTATCTCTTCACTATTAGAACTGCCTATTCTTTTAGCCCATTGCCAAGATCCAGCGGTATCAAGTTTTGCGATAAATGGATCTCTACTACCAGCAGAAATTAAATTAATAGAACCAAAAGTAGCAGTAGAGCTAAAATACCCTGTAATGACTATATTCTGATTATTATTATCTATATTAATATTGTAAGAATCATCAGACGAAGTGCTACCAGCAGATTTAGCCCAGAGCCAATTTCCAGAGCTGTTTAATTTAGCTACGAAAATATCTTTAGAACCACGTGATGTAAGGGAAATCGAACCAAATTTCACATTCGAATCAAAATTGCCTGTAATATAGCAATTATTACCTTCGGCAACTATCGAATTGCCTCTATCGAAACCATCGCCATCTATATTTTGAGCCCAGAGCCAATTCCCAGAAGAGTCTAATTTTGCAACAAATATATCAGTATTACCAAATGCAGTGATTTTGTATGAATTAAAATAAGCAGTACCAGAGAAATATCCAGTAACATACACTTCGCCATTAGAATTAATCGCTATATCTTTGCCATAATCTGACAATTGGCCACCCGCTGAAACAGCCCACTTATAATTACCTAATTTATCAATTTTGCAAACGAAAATATCTCGTGCGCCCTTGCTTACCAATGTGTCATTTCCAAAGGCAATTACTCCTTCAAAATAACCTACATGATAGAAATTGCCTTTCGAGTCTGATTTTACTGATATTGATTGATCAAATGAAGAATACCCAGAATTACTATTAATTGTAGGTTTGTCGATTTTATACCAATTTTGAGATAATAGATGATTTGATGTAAAAAGCACAAATAAAGCAATTATAAAGTAACTTTTTAGTATTTTTAATATATGAGTCTCAATATTTTCAATTTTCATTTCTATTAATACATTTATTAGGTAAAAGAATAGTAATTCTCAAAAAATATGCCATTTATATTACAACCTTTGTACTTTGAATTTTCCATATATCGCTAGCATATTGATTAATAGTTCTATCAGATGAAAATTTACCAGCTCGCGCTGTATTTAATATTGATTTTTTAAGCCAATTTCTTTTATCGAGGTATTCAGTGGCTATTTTTTGGTGCATTTCCGAATAACTCTGGAAATCAGCTAATACACAGTATCTATCATTGTTGACTAAATCATTAAATATCATATCAAATATACCCGGCTCCAAAGAATTGAAGAAATTAGATTTAATTAAATCTAAGACTGCTTTTAAGTCTTTATTAGTTTCATATATATAAGATGGTTGATAATTATTTCTCAAAGTATTAGCTATCTCATCAGCATTCATTCCAAAAATAAAAATATTATCACTACCAACTTCTTCTAACATTTCTATATTGGCTCCATCTAATGTACCCAGAGTCAAAGCTCCATTTAGCATAAATTTCATATTACCAGTACCTGAAGCTTCAAATCCAGCAGTGGATATCTGTTCGGATAATTCTGTGGCTGGAATTATTAGTTCAGCAAGTGAGACAGAATAATTTTTCAAAAATACAACTTTTAACTTATCTCCTATTTCAGGATCATTATTAATAATATTAGCAATAGAATTAATCAATTTAATAGTTCTTTTTGCCATCAAATATCCGGGAGCAGCTTTTCCTGCAAATATTACAGTTCTTGATAAAAATTCAGCTTTAGGATTTTGTTTTAATTGAATATAAGTATGAATCAACTCAATAGCATTGAGTATTTGTCTTTTATATTCATGAAATCTTTTGATTTGCACATCGACAAGCGAATCATAATTAACTTTGATATTGTAATGATTCTCAATATATCTAAACAATTTGTATTTATTTTCTCTTTTAGATTGCTCCCATTTTTCTTGGAATTGGCTATCATTAGCAAATTGCTCTAATTTTTTCAATTCATATAGGTCTACTACCCATTTGTCGCCAATTACATTATTAATAAGATTGGATAGTGATGGATTTGCGTTTTTGAGCCACCTTCTTTGAGTAATACCATTTGTTTTATTATTAAACTTTTCCGGATATAATTGATAAAAATCATTAAATACTTTGTCTTTTAATATTCTAGTGTGTAATTCTGCTACTCCATTTACTGAGAATGAACCAACTATAGCCAAGTGAGCCATTCTAATCATTTTTTCATTACCTTCTTCTATTAGAGACATTCTAATGACTTTTTCGTTGTCATTATAAAATTTCATTCTAACTACTTCTAAGAATCTAGCGTTAATATCGTATATTATCTGTAAATGTCGTGGCAAAAGCTTTTCGAACAAATTAACAGACCATCTCTCTAAGGCTTCTGTAAGAACGGTGTGATTGGTATAAGCGAATGTTTTAGTAGTAATATCCCAAGCAGTCTCCCACTCTAATTTTTCTATATCAATTAATATTCTCATCAATTCCACAATAGCAATAGCTGGATGAGTATCATTTAATTGAATAGTATTTTTATCCGCAAAATTTGTCAAATTTTGATTTTTAATTTTAAATCTTCTAATAATATCTTGAAGGGAGGCAGATACAAAGAAATATTGTTGCTTTAATCTTAGTTCTTTTCCAGCAACAGTATTATCATTTGGGTATAAAACTTTAGAAATATTTTCAGTTTCAAATCTATTTTCTACTGCTTTTATATAATCGCCTTGGTTGAAGTAATCAAAATTAAAATCTTGTGATGCTTTAGCTTCCCACAGTCTCAAATTATTGCAAGTATTATTATTATATCCGGGAATAGGTATATCATAAGCCAGAGCTAGTACTTCGTCAGTATCTACCCATTCATAATTAGTCTTTCCCCACTGATTGGAATGGCTTATTACATTGCCATTAAATTTAACTTTATATGTATATTCTGGCCTTATAATTTCCCAAGGTGAACCATATCCTAGCCAATTATCAGGTTTTTCGACTTGCCAACCATTAATTATCTCTTGCTCAAAAATTCCATATTCGTATCTTATTCCGTATCCAAATGCTGGCAATTCCTGAGTTGCCATACTATCTAAGAAACATGCAGCTAATCTGCCCAAACCTCCATTGCCTAACCCCATATCGTGTTCTAATTCTTTTAATTCTTCTAAATTGAGGCTCATATCCCTTAGAATGCTCATAGATTCGTCATTAATACCTAAATTAGTAAGGGCATTGCCAAGTAATCTACCCATCAAAAATTCCATTGAAAGATAATATACTTTTTTAACATCTTTTTTATAGTATTGGTGTTGGGTGCGTAGCCAATTACGAATTAATCTATCTCTTACTGACAAGGCCATAGCACGATAAGAGTCTTCTGGAGTATAAGTAATTTTATCTTTAACTAATCTAAATTCCAAATTTTCATACATTTGATTTCTTAATGAATAGGATGCAGGATTCTGTTCATCTGTGAAAAATATTGAGTCATTTTTATAAGTTTTATCCATATTGAAACCTTATGAAATTGTAAATCTTAAATAACGAATATAATTAAAAAAAGTGAAGTATATTCAATAAAGTGAAAATTCTACTCTTCTATTTTTAGATTTAGCTTCTTCGTCCTTATTATCTGTAATTGGATTTTGGTATCCCCAACCTTTTACCTTGATTCTATTGCTATCTATCCCATTCTTGATTAGATAATTTGCTACTTGTTGGGCTCTATTTTTGGATAATTCAATATTAAATTCTGCGCTACCAACATTATCTGTATATCCTTCTATTAGAATAGACTGATTATTCAATTTCAAAAATTCTATCAATCTTTTTAATTCGGGCAATGATTCGGGTTTTAATTCATATTTATTATAGTCAAAGAAAATATTATTTATTATAATTTTCTGTTTATTAGTACTTATCTCTTTATTGCTAATTAATTGTATATTTTCAATATAATCATTATTTTTTTTAATTTTTCGTAAATCGATATTTTTAGATGTTGGATAGTAATTAGGTTTTTCTGCATAATATCCATATAATTTAGCGAGTGGTAAAACAATAAAATAAGTACCGTCTATAGGATCACTTTTTACAAATCCTAAATCTTCGCCAGTTTTCAGATCTTCCCATTTTATTACTGCACTTATTGGCTGTCCTATTGAGTTTGTAACTTTTCCTCTAATTGTTACTACTTCTGATGGCTTTGCATTTGTAGGTAGTTTAACAGAATATATATCCCAGCCACCATACCCATCTGGTTTGTTTTGCTGAGCAAATACTGCACTATCACCTTTAATATCTATAGAATAGCCCCAATCATCGCTCTCACTATTGATTTCTTTGCCTAAATTAATTGGTTCTGACCAATTAAGCCAAGTATCATCTAATCTAATGGATTTAAAAATATCTAATCCTCCTAAGCCGGGGTGTCCATTAGAACTAAAATATAATGTTTTATTATCTGGATGAAGAAATACTGACCGCTCAGCATAAGGCGTATTTATTACATTACCTAAATTAATAGGAGCAGTCCAGCCAGTATCTCTTCTGAAAGAGATATAAATATCCATATTGCCCATTATAGAACCATGATAATTTGTAGTATTTATTGGTACATACGGACCAACTCCACCTGGTCTATCACTTGTAAATAGCAATATTTTACCATCTGAGCTCAAATTGGCTGATTCATCGTGATATTGAGAATTGATTGGTTCTTTGAAATGTAGCAGCTTACTCCACCCTAATGTATCTCGTTCAGCTATGTATATATCAAATTTGCCGTAAGTATTAGGAAACTCCCCAGACAAGAATAATAATGAGCCATCAGTAGATACATTGTCTATCGTTTCCTCGTTTCTATTATTGATTTTGTTACCTATATTTTTAGGCTTAGACCAGTTGCCATTAATATTTTCAGAATACCATATATCACTACTGCCATACCCTCCGCGTCTATCAGAAGAAAAATACAAATATTTACCATCTGGAGTTAGATTTGGGTCCCATTCACTATATGGAGAATTAACTACGCTACCTAAGTTCCTAATTAAAATACCTTCTGGTTCCTTAGACAATATATCTATTACTTTTTTAAATCTCGTATCATTTTCTGAGAAGAATTTTGAATAATATTGATATACTTTTACTGCTGAATCATACATTTTATTTTCAATATATTTGTGCGTTAATAGTTGCACTACTACGAAAGCATTGTCTGAAGGAGCATTACCTTTTATATATAAATCATAAATATGGATTAACGAAGAATCAGGAACTTGTAGCAGCATGGCCGATTCTGCATTTTTGATTAGAGATTCAATTTGGCTTTCATAATTAGGGAAAAGTGGTTTATATGACTCGTATATATATTTAGATAAAGCCGCTTTTTGTAATAAATAGTATCTATCTGCCCATTTTGACATTAATTGAAATGCACTATCCGAGGGTGAATATTTTTTGATATACTCATCTATTTGTTTTACTTTCTCAGGAGTTATTCGTTCATAAGGGTTTAGATTAGTTTGCGAAAGTACTATTAAAGAGTTCACAAACAATATAATAAGATATTTAATTATATTTGTCATATTTATAAAATTAGAAATCAACTAAATGTTATTAATTAAAACGGATTAATTATGAAAAAAGTAACACTTTCTCTCTTGCTATTTGGGTGGGCTTCATTGACATCTGTTAATATGTATTCTGCTCAAATATTACTTAGTGGACACATTTATGAATCTCAAGGTAATAAGCCAATAAGTGTATCTATTGAATTTAAGGATAAGAATGGCAAAAAAATATCAACTAAATCAAATTCAATTTCTGGTGAATATCAGCAGATATTAGAATCAAATACTAATTATAGTGTAGTGCTTAATAGCAATGAAATTTTGAGGAGAGAATACAAGATTCATACTTTAGATACAAACGACTATGCTGAACAAAAGTTAAATTTCTCTGTTTTTAAGCCAATTATAGGTAGTAAAATATTAGAAGCTAATATATTTAGTAATGGCACTTCTAATTTAACAGATAATGGTAAAGAGCAGTTAGAAGAACTGCAATCAATGTTGAGATTTAATAGAAACTTGAATGTGGAAGTGAGAATATCTGCAAATAATAGTAATTTAATTCAATCAAGAATCGATGTTATTAATAATATAATTGGAGGTTGGAAAAGGGAAAATCCAAGAATTAAAGTTATCAAATTTGATAATAATAATTTCGATTTTGATGTAAATATTAGTGATATCAAAAGCTATTTAGATTGATATTTTTATAAATTTAATATTAAATTTATAATATTGTTTGCTCTGTATCCATTATCTACTCTCCTTGTGTGTAGGCTTTTTAAGACGGTAGATAGTTTAAATTTATAAAAAGGGGTTGATAATTATATCAACCCCTTTGATTTTTGGAAAGGTTAGTTCAATTATTTTTGAACAACCATTTTCTTAGTTTCGCGGAATGGACCGCTCACCATTTCGTAGAAGTAAACTCCGCTACTCATTTGTTCGATTGGTATTCTTACAGAATAGTCACCGCTGTTTAAAGTACCGCTGAAAGCAACACCGATTAATTTACTATCCGAATTATAGATCTTAATTTCTGTAGGTATATTGGTACCACCAACAGAGAAGTTAATATCTCCACCTTGGCCATTTACTGGATTAGGGTTTACTTGGCCTAAATGATATTTAGTAGAACTAATTTGTATTGGTCTAAGATCGTCTACGCAAGTAGAATCAAGTTGTACAGTTCCTTTATCGCCTTCAACTACAAAGCAAGGATCAGAGGAGCCGATTAAATGACTGATTTCTGTTTTCTTGTCTTTTAATTGAATTTGACCTTGATCATCTCTATAGAAAGGCAAGAATACATCAAAATTAACAGTTAGTATATCAATATCGCCTGATTGTGAAGCTACTGAAGAATTACCAACTAAGTTAATAGTAAGTATTTCAGAATTATTAGCTTTATCAATTTTTCTATTGAAATTAGCAATTGAATAACCTAATGATTGCATTGCAGATGATACTGTAATTTTAGGATTAGTTCTTGCTTGATCATTGTAAGCTAAGCCTAAATAGTCTA
>JBDHXE010000071.1:0-11098 GCA_039810525.1 Chlorobiota bacterium
TTTGTTAGCAAAAAAATTTGCTACCTATAAGCATTATATCTATTAGTTAGTTTATTTTTGGATAATTACTTTTTTATATTGTTTAATATTGCCTAAGCTAATTTGAATTATGTATGCCCCGTTAACAATATTTGTAATGTCTAATTTGATGTTGTTATTATTATAGTTGGTATATTGTTTCACTAATTGCCCATTGATATCGAATAGTCTGATATTGGTGGGCTTATTGTATGGATTGTCTATAAGTAAGTTAATATTATTAGCATTAGCGGGGTTAGGGTATATGCTTTTGATTATATTAGTGTTGTTTATAGGGTCAAGATAATCGGAAACGCTACTTGGCGATTTCATAAATTCTCTTATTGCTTTGCTTTTTGTGATTAATTGATCTAAGTTGTCTGCCAAAAATATTACAAATACGATTTTTTCTGTTTTACCGCTTTCTAATTCTATTGGTCCAGCAGATATTACATTAGAGATATCTTTGATACCACTGCTATCGCGTCCTATACCACTACTTAGCATTTTCCATTTTTCCAATTTGGTAAATCCATCATAAACACCCGGGTTATCATCTGTGGTTCCGTCATTATCTATGGCAAAGTAGTTGACTTTCTGGTTGCTAACTAACATTGTTCCAATGTAAGGTAAGGAGTCTGATTCGGGATTGTAGCATATAGCTAATTGGTTTTGGTAATCCCAATAAGTAAAATCATTGGAGCCGCTAACACCTATATCCCAGTCGTAGTAATTGCCTAAGAATAGCGAATCGAATTTGGAATTAGTTATATTGGTAGCATCATATCTTGCAACTATGCAATCTTCCATTGTTTCGGTATCGAATTGGTAGAAGTAATTTGCTACATTAACGCCTACTGTATTTGAATCTATATTGTCTTCGAATTTTGATGCTGTTTCGAGTGTTACATCTATCCCGGGGGAGTGTACTACTATTGGGTCAATTATATGAAAATCGTATGATCGATAAGAAGGGTTGGCGCCTCTTGCTATATCTGAGACTCTAACGGTATCTACTCCTACCATAATAGCACCTTCGAATAGTAAATTACTTCCTCCTTTCCATACAAAACCATCTCCTTGGTTGTTAGTAGGGTAATCATTGAACGCAATGTTGCCAATACTACCTATTGTAAGTGAGATGTTGTTCTTGTCGATAGTTCTATATGATGGATTTATTAGTATACTAACTTGTGTTTGTATTTTAAAGTTTTCGTTAGAAGTGATATATATGTTAATAGGTACAGTTATATCAATACCGTTAATTTGTGGAATTACAAATTGTATGGAGTTTTCGGGGCTTTTACTTTGCATTGTTGCGAAATTGCCTAAGTCTAATTGATTGTTGATAAAATATGTGCTATCTATTAATTGTGATGTAGCTTGTAGGGTAACGTTGGTGAGTGGTTTAAGTGTATTCTGAAAAGCAAATTTGATTCGTACAGTATCTCCTTGAATTAATACGCTATTTGGTGTGGATTTGATTATTTCAATATCTTTGATGTTTAACGAGTATAGGTTCGTATCGGTCATAGCTTTGTATGCGTTTACTCTTCCTCTTCCGATTAATCCAATGAAATCAGGGTTAAGGCTATCAATATTGTCGCATGTTGCTTTTAGATGCTCTCCAATCATTTGATTGTTGTATTCAGGGTGCTTTATTTTGATTAATCCAGCGATAGCAGCAGCAACAGGCGAAGCCATTGATGTGCCGTTCCATGCTTCGTAGTTGTTATTTGGTGTGGTAGATAGTACCATAGTGCCGGGAGCGGATACGCTAACAACGTAATGGTAGTTACTAAAGTACGATTTCCTATCTGTTTGGTCTGTGGCAGCAACTGAAATTACGTTATCGTATGATGCTGGATAGAATTTCGTGTTTTGGCTGTTGTTGCCAGCAGCTGCAACTATTAATGCACCAAAGGCATTTGCTTGCTGAACTATGTCGTTTTCGGCAGCGGAGTATCCGCCTCCTCCCCAGCTACAATTAATGACATCTGCCCCCATCATAGCAGCATATAGTAAACCTTCGTATGAACGTATAAGGTTGCGTATATTTGGGTCGTCATATCCTATTTTGACTGGTAGAATTTTAGCGAATGGGTTGATACCTGCAATACCGATATTATTGTTGGTATTGGCGGCAATAATACCTGCAACGTGTGTGCCATGTCCTCCGCCGGGGTATGGATCGTTGTCTTGCCCTAAGGAATCACTGCTCCCAAAGTCCCAACCTTTCCAATCGTCTATATAGCCGTTGTGGTCATCGTCTATTCCGTTGTTTCTTTTATCATTTCCATTATCGTCTATTCCGTCTTCTCCCGGATTTACCCACATTATGTTTTGTAAATCTTCGTGTAGATAGTCTAATCCAGTATCTACTTCTCCAATAAGTACTGAGTCTTTAATATCTTTTAAAGTTTGGAGAGCTTCGAATACTTGACAATTAAAAAGTGCATATTGCTGGCTAAGTAGAGTATCATTAGGCAGCTCTACGTCTATTTGTCTTTTGTATTCTGGTTCTATATATTGGATAAATTTACTTTTTTTTAGTTTGGTAGATAGTAGTTGTGGGTCTATATTATCTTGGTAGTCTATTTTGAATATTTTGAATATCTGGTAGTCTTTTATTGGTTGTGTGCTAAGTAGTTGGTTGGAGTAATTTAATTTTTTTTCTAACATTCTGAGCGAGTTTGCTGAGATGTATGGGTTGATTTTATAATTATGAATATAATTAGATAATTCTTTTTCGAATTTATCAATATTTTTGAAATCTTTAAATTTAACAACTACACGATTGTTGTAGTATTCTGCAGAATTTGCTTTACCTAATATTATTATCAGCAATATTAAGGGAATAAATATATTTTTCATTAAATGGCCTTTTTTTTATTTATTTACGTTATAATTAGCACATTTTTTAATTATCATAGAGATAATAGGTTACTCTAAATAGTAAACCTCTTTTTGAATGGAACATAGCTCCTGCCGAAATTATGTCGTTGATTTGGTATTCTGCACCTATCCCAAAACTGAGCCCACTTGTAGACTCGTGTCTGTAGAAATATCTGTTGGAAGTAGCAATTTGAAAGGCGGTCAAGGTATCGGTTTGTGAGAAATATCCAAGCGAAGCTGTGATTATAAAGGGTAAGAATTGCTCATAATATCCGTTGAGATCTATGCACATAAGTGTAGTGGTATATCTATCTTCTCTGAATCCGTTTGGTAGTGGTTCATTTCTGTTAATTTTGGAGCCTGTTGGTATTTGTAGACTGTATCCCGGTACTGAATTTAGAAAGCCTCCAAGTGAAACATTTAATCCTAAGAACCAATATCTATATCCAGCACCCACACTAATGCCCGGTGAACCAATGCCTACATCTCCAAAGAATGCTTTTTGTTTGTTACTAAAATCTATAGAGTATGTGGTATTGACTATAGTAATAAACAAGATAGAAGCCATAATAATAAAATACTTATTAGTTTTCATAATTATCCTAATTTTTTACTAAAACTTTCAATACAAATATATTTAAAACAAGGTTACAATAGTATTAATTTATGTATAATTTAATTTTGTGATTACCAATAAAAATACTATTTTTGTAATTCTATTGTGGTTCTTTTGCAGAAGTGGCGGAATTGGCAGACGCGCTGGACTCAAAATCCAGTGGGCTTTAACACCCGTGCGGGTTCGACTCCCGCCTTCTGTACGATTTGTATAAATAGCTGACGAAAGTTGGCTATTTTTTTTATATTTATCTTAGTTTAATTATTACCCGAATCCTGATATTTGATAATTAGTGAAATATATTAATAAGCAATGCGTTATTTAAAAATAAAGCAAATATTTACTTATTATGATTTGTAATTTAGTTTTGATTATATAGATCTTATGTATGGGCTTATTTCGTTTTGTAGAATTATAATATTATTTCAAATATATAATATAGCGAGGTAATAAAATGAAAAATAAGAAAAGAGTAGTGGTAGTAGGTGGAGGTTTTGCAGGTATTAATGTAGTGAAATATCTTGATGAAGAACTATTTGATATAGTATTGATAGATAAGATTAATCATCACCAATTTCAGCCACTATTTTATCAAGTGGCTACTTCTTTGATAGAGCCATCGAGTATTTCTTTTCCATTACGGCATATTTTTAGGCAGAAGCATAATCTGCAAATTAGGTTAGCGGAGGTAAGTAGAGTTGATATAGCACATAATAAGATATTTACTAATATTGGAGAATTTGATTATGATTATTTGATATTAGCGATTGGCTGTCAAACTAATTTTTTTGGGAATGAAAGTATAGGTAGGTATGCTCTTACTCTTAAGGGTACTTATGATGCTATTACGGTAAGGAATCATATTTTGCAGACTTTCGAGGATATAATATCTGCCAATAGTGATGAGAGGGAGAGTTTGCTTAATTTGGTAATAGTGGGCGCGGGACCTACTGGCGTAGAGCTGGCTGGCGCTTTTGCTGAAATACGAAATTATATATTGCCTAAGGATTATCCCGGCATTGATTTTTCGAAGTTTAGAATAATTTTGATAGAGGGTAGTAAGAATACTTTGAATAATATGAGCGAAACAGCTAAGTTGGCTTCTAAGAAGTATTTACTAAAAATGGGAGTAGAAATACTAACAGAGACTTTTGTAACGAATTATGACGGCGAGATCATTACTTTGAATAATGGTAATATAATTAAGTCTAAAAATCTAATATGGGCGGCTGGCGTAATAGCTAATACAATTGACGGTATCCCTCAATCATCTATTACTTTTGGAAGGCGAATAGAAGTAGATAGGGTAAATAAGATAAAGGATTGCGATAATGTTTTTACAATTGGTGATATAGCGTATATGCAAACTCCTAAGTATCCTAAAGGGCACCCTCAGTTAGCTAATGTAGCTATTAATCAAGCAAAATTATTAGCTAAAAATCTGAAGGGTATGGTATTAGGTAAGGATTTGATAGAGTATGAGTATAAAGATTTGGGTTCGATGGCTACTATTGGGAAGAATAAGGCGGTAGTAGATCTCCCATATATTCATTTTAAAGGTGTGTTTGCATGGTTGGTGTGGATGTTTTTGCATTTAATGCTAATATTGAGTGTCAGAAATAAGTTAATAATATTTATTAATTGGGCATGGGCATATATATCAAAGAATTCTGCGTTGAGATTAATATTGAAGGGGCAGAAATAACAGTAAATGGATAGTGTTTAAGCAAAAAGCTCATCTTTGAAGACGAGCTTTTTGGCAAATATTATAAGATTTAGGTTTATTTATTAATAATGAATGGTATCATTTTGGAATATCCATCTAATTCACAAACAATGTAGTATTTGCCTGATTCTAAGTTAAGATTGTTCATATTAATAAAATGTAGGCCATGGATTACATTTCCATTGTATAATTGCACTCGAGTTTTGCCTGTAATATCTATAATTTTGACAATGATATTGTTGTCTATATCGCCTGAGTAATCGTAAGAAAATACTGCGTTGCCATTGCTAATGCTTGGATTGACTTGTAGTTTTAGTGTATTGTACAATGGGTTAGTAACTACGTCTTGTGGATTTTCTATACCTTCGCCTGTAAGTGGCACATTAATAACGCTACTTACTGGGTCGTTAGATACTATTTTGACAGTAATTCCAGAATATACTTTTTTATCTTTTGGTTTAAATTTAATTTTAAGATTGTGTGATTGCCCTTGTGTAAGTGTAGGGATAGTTTCGCTTCCATCGGCGAATGAGTATTGAGCTTTTACTTCGCCTCCACCAATAAATGATGGTTTGACTGGGAAAATTAATTCTGATGCTCCAGAGTTTGTAATCTGTATATCGATAGTTGAGCTATCTCCGACTACTACTTGACCAAAGTCTACGTCTGTGGTAGAGAGTGTGATACCACCAGTTGAGTTTTGCGGTGCTCCTTTGGCTTTGAGATAAATAGATTTGAGCCCTCCATTAAGAGCGTTAGATTTGATAGACATTTCGCCGTTGTAGCTACCTCCATTAGAGTCTAAAGGTGTAAATCTAACTTGAAAATACCATGTAACTCCTGCTTTTACTACTACTGGGAAATTCATTTTGGTAGCAAAGGAGAAGAATTTGTTAGCATCGTTTACGAAAGAAACTTTATCAATAATTAGGTCTTGGTCTCCCACGCTTGATACAGCAATATTTTTCTCACCATATTGGGTATATTTGACAGTTCCGAAATCAATAGGTTGGTCGGTCACTGTAATTTTGGGACCAAATTCTGTATTTAAACCTCCAGTACCGTATAGTTCTATTGATAGTGTGCCATTAACTGCATCGGAGAAAATATCTAATCCATCAGTATAAGAAGTATTGTCTTTGGGTGTAAATTGAAGATTAACTGTATGGATTTCTTGTGGCTCTAATTTAAGAGCATCTCCACCTTCTATAATTGAGAAAATACCGGGGTCTTCCATTCCAGCAATTTCCATTTTGCTAACACTAAGAGTAGTTCTACCAAAGTTTTGAAATGAGATTGATTTATAAGATTTGCTACCGGGCTCTACTTTGTCGAAGTTCACTTGCATATTTTCAGTTAATATATATTTTTCGGGATGAGGTATATCTCTTGTAGCCCATTCGAAGGCGCCAAGCAATGCTTCGTTGTAGTAAAGTGTATGCCAAGTATTGGCTATATCGAAATTGGTAGTCCATAGGGCAACTCTAGCAGTGCCTTTTTCGTTTCGAATACCAGTCCACATTTTATATTGATTAACATCTACTGAATCGTTTCTTACTACGGATACTAAATCGAAGCCTATTGATGTAGAATTAGATTTTAATCCCATTACATCAATTCCTTGATATAGTCTCATAGGATCTCTAAATCCACCATTATTGAGATTGTAAGCTTGATTGATAACTTTGTCGAATCCTTTGGCTACAGGATCCCCTTCCATACCATCGATAGTGGCTCCCCAGATATTGTTGCCATCGGTAAATGATAGTCTGCCTTGAGATATGTATTGGTTGGATAAGGGGTATTGTATACCTAAATAATTAGCTAAGAAGTCTTTTACTTTGGGGTCGCTACCATTAAATCCATTGTAAACTACTGCGTTACCTATAATCATTACTGATTTGCCCGCGGCTAACATTTCGTAAATCTTATCTATTACTCTGATACCATCTACAGCCGCGTCTAACCCTAATTGTGTTCCCATAGGAAATACTGCTATGTCGTAATCAGTAATAGGACGTTTATTGAAAGTAGCAGCACTAAATGGTGCTCTTTCGGAGTAAGGTCCGTATATAATATCGGTACGCATTGGGTCCCAATAGCATAGATCAATGAGATTTGTGATTGTAGTATTGCCAGCTTTTTGGTCTTCAAAGTTATCGAAAACAATATAATATTTGGTTTTCTCTTGTGCTTTTAGCAAAGTCGAGCTACTAATTGCAAAAAGCGTAAAAAATAATAAGATGAGTATTTTACTTTTCATTACAAAGCCTCACAATTTAATTAAAGAAATAATAAAAATATAAAATGTAAATATATATAATATTGACAATTATACGTTAAAAAAGTTACAATTTAGTAATTATTTTTTATTTCCCTAATTATTAGTCTTATTCGTTATATATTTTTTTGAAGAAACGTTTTTATTTCTTATGAATAAGTTAGTCGTATTAGTGTTATTATTAATAAGTGGTGATATAGTATATAGTCAGCCAATATACCAATTAGATAATCTTGATTTCGAGAAGGGTGTAGTGGGCCAAGAGGCTTTTCCATGGAGGTTTTCACAGACTGTAAAGCAATTTGGGTATATGGGGTATATTACTGATTCATTGGCATACGAGGGTAATAAGTGTTTCAAAATTGTTAATCCAAATAAGAGTTATGATAGTGTGGCGGCAAATGATCCTAACGAGTGTACCTTGTATCAGAATGTAGAGCCATCTTATTACCAAAATAGGAGAGTGAGGTTTGGTATATATGCCAAGTTGGAGAGTACGATTAGTCAATCGAAGGCCGAACTATGGATAATAGCTAAAGATGGTAAGAATAAAATCCCTTTGAGTTATTTTGATAGTATTAATGTAGTGAAGGGGGCTGACTGGAAAGAGTATATTATAGAGGCAGTGATACCGAATGGTGTATCGGAGCTTAGATTTGGGGTTTTGTTTTTTGGCGGCGGTGTATTGTATCTGGATAAGGCAAGTTTTGAAATAATTAATCCTAAGGATTATGTTGCACAGAATAATATTTCTTTGAATTATGAACAGATAGGTAATATTAATAGATTGGCAAAGGTTTATGCAGCTATGAGTTATTTTTTACCGAGTGATAATGGTGTGAAGACTAATTGGAGATCATATTTGGAGGAGTATTTAGCATCTAATATTGTTAATTCCAAGTCTAACAATTTTATAGAGAAGTTTGTAGAGCCATATAGTAGAGCTGCCTATATTAGTAAGAATAAACCAGAGTTAGAGCAGAGTATAGCTGGTTATAAGCCAAATAATATAAGTTATGCTATGTTGTATAGAGGTGTACCAAGTGTTTTGTTTAATGAATCTGAAAATAGTTATAGGAAGAATATTTATTCTTCTACTCGTAGACGTGAGGGATCTATTACTATGGTGGCCGATCTCATTAAGTATAGTGGTATGGAATTGCGTATATCGCTGGATATGAAGGTAGATAAGGAATCTCTTGGTGCTAATGCACAGCTATGGGCAAGGGTAGATATAGCAAATTCTAAGGAGTTTCTATCTCGGACTACTGCTGAGGAACCTGTTGTAAAAAATACTTGGGAGAAAAGAACTCTTAGCATCGAATTGCCTGATAATGTGTATAGGGTCAAGTTGGCATTAGTATTAATAGGCGAGGGTAAGGCTAATTACGACAATATTGAAATGGGTATTTATGATAAAGGGAAACTAGTTAAGAAGTTAGATGATTATAATTTAGATTTTGAATATGCGGCTAATTTGAATAAGATTGCTGATTGGGAAATTGATCCAGCAGTGATAAATGCTGGATATAGTTTTGATATGGATAGTACTGCTCATACTAAGGGTAAGCATTCCTTACTAATATGGTCTGATAGTAATAGGGTGGTGTATCCTGCGGAAGGCACATATTTGTCTATCCCTATTGGCAATAATGATTATTTTAATTTAAATATTTGTAGTTATACTCGCGATGGGCATACTATACCAATGGCTAAGGATAGTAACGTGGTAAGTATGCAAGATTCTATTTTTAGAGGATGGGAAGATGTAAATGGTAGGATTGCTGCGTTAATTGAGATGTATGCTTTGTTGGTTAATTTTAGTGCAAATGAGATAGACCAATTTAGTATAGATTCTTCGTTTAATTTCAATTTGCAAAGGTTGTGTAGTGTTGTGGCTTATGAAGATTGTAGTAGAGTATTGAATGATTTTATGCTTGTAGCCAAGGATTCGCGCGTTAGGGTGTGGAATTCTTTTGTAAATTATGATTATGGTGTGCCTTTGTATTTTGAGCGGATTAAATATGATTACGTAGTTACTCAAAATTATGATAATGATATACCTATTACTGTGGGTGATAAGATCTTAAAGATAAATGATATACCTATACATACGTATATAGATTCGTTGGCAAGCCAATTCTATTCATCGAATATTGCATATAATAGGTTGAAGGCTGAGGCTATTGCAAGGGCTGGGCTAAAGGATAGTAAGTTGAAATTAACTATTGAAACTAATAATAAGTCTATTCAAGATGTGGTGGTGAGTAGAACGAGATTGCTTAATGATATATATACGCCTCGCCCTAAATCAATTGATATGCTAAATGATTCTACTGTGTATATAGATATGACTGAGGTAAGCGATAAGTCTATTAAGGATCTATTGGATCGTTTGGAGCATTTTCGTTATTTTGTTTTTGATCTTCGGGGCGAATCTATTATGTCGGAGCATATATTGTCGTTGTTTACTGATTCTGTAATACCTACATATAATTGGATATTGCCTTTTTATACTTATCCATACAAAAGGAATGTAACACGGGAAATATTTTATGGTATGATTAGTCCAAAGCTTAGGTTTAGTAATAAGGCCTTATATTTTTTGATTAATGAGCGAAGTATAGGTTATTCGGATTTTATTGCTAAGGTGGTTAAGAAGAATAAGCTAGGTCTGCTAGTAGGCAATAAGACGATGGGTAATCCATCGGAGGTGGTAACTACAAGGTTATCAAGTGGTTTTTCGGTAGCTATGTCTTCTGTATTGTGTTTAGATGATAATGGTATAGCTATATTGGATGATTTGACTAACCCTGATATAGATGTAGAGGAAAATCTAAATGATGTTTTGAATGGCAAAGATATATATATAGAGAAGGTTTTAAAATTGATTGAAAATAAATAATATAAATGGAGTATTTATGAAACGGTTGTTTAATTTGGTGGTTGTAATCGTGCTGATGAGTGTGGTTGGCACATTAGCTGCCGAAAAAGTTATTAATATACAAACTAATTTGCATTGTGGTTCATGCAAAAATAAAATAGAGAAAGCTCTCAAAAAGACTAAGGGAGTAATATCGAGTTCTGCGGATGTAGATACCAAAATAGTAAAGGTCAAGTATGATGATAAAATAATTGACGATAAGAAAATAGTATCTACTATATCTGACTTGGGTTATGATGCTGAGTTGATAGTAGAGCAACCACAAGAGCAGCCAGTGCGTAAGAAGTAGTGAGCGTGCAAGATAAGAATTAATTTAATTCTTCAGATATCCTACACCTTCACAAGCGTTGGGCATCTAGAGAAAAATTCATATTAAAAAAAGCATAATTATTTTGTTTTTTGGGTAAAGCAAGCTCCGCCCCTACATAAACAATATAATTAAATTCGCTTAATCCATAATTCTGAAAATAAAATAATCGAAATATCATTTCTTCCTCCCTCTCCTTTGGAGAGGGCTGGGGTGAGGTACAAATAATAAGTCGAGGCTGTCTCATAAGTGAGAATTAAATATTTTCACTTATATTTCCTTGATTCAAAATGATAGTATAATAGAATCAA
>JBDHXE010000072.1:0-10838 GCA_039810525.1 Chlorobiota bacterium
ACACATAGTAAAGCATATTATCCCTTCACAGCGCCGCTCATCATGCCCTTGACCAGTTTATCCTGGAAAACGATGAACAGTATGATCATCGGCAGCACCGAAAGCACCAGCACCGACAAGATGATAGGCATATCCATCGAGTGCTCGCCTTTGAATTATCCCAGCGCCAGCGGCAGTGTCTTTTGGGCGGCGGACTGCAGCAGGGTGTTGGCAAAGGCAAATTCATTCCACATGATCACGCCATTGTAGATGGCCAGCGTGGAGAGGCCCGATTTCGATAGCGGAATAAAGATGTAATAGAAGAAATCATAAGCCAAAAGGTTTTGATATATGATAAGAAAGGAGAGAATCATTATGATGTAATCTCTGCTTTTATCAAATCAATGCGAGGTTCTGATCCTAATGCATCATTATTTTGGCTGGCAAGGATGTTGGAATCGGGTGAAGACCCAAAGTTTATTGCGCGGCGAATGGTAGTATTTGCAAGCGAAGATGTAGGAAATGCAGACCCTTTGGCACTTGGACTTGCTATATCAGTGTTTAGGGCTTGCGAAATAATTGGGATGCCAGAATGTAGAATTAATTTATCTCAAGGTGTAACATATTTGGCTTCTGCACCTAAATCGAATGCATCGTATATGGGTATAGAGCGTGCTTCTGAAGTTATCAAAAAATCGGATAATGTGTCTGTTCCCCTCAAACTACGTAATGCACCAACTAATTATATGAAGCAAGAATCTTATGGAAAGGATTATAAATATCCTCATAGTTATGAAAATCATTTTATCAAGGAGGATTATTTCCCAGAAAATATTACAGAAAAGATCTACTATGAACCAACAGAAATGGGTCATGAGCAAGATATCAAGGAGCGATTATCGAAATTATGGGGCAAATAGAAGAAGAGGCTACACTTCCAAAAGTATAGGACGACTAGAGAAAATTCAAATTGAAAATGCAAGCATAATTATTTTATTTTTTGGAGGCTGTCTCATAAGTGAGAATTAAATATTTTCACTTATATTTCCTTGATTCAAAATGATAGTATAATAGAATCAATAATTAAAAGAAACTAAAGGGTACACTACATAAGTCTATGATAATAAATGATTTGCAAGAATAAGTCTTCCTGCATCTCAAAGGTGTAGGACGACTGAGGAAAAGTGTAGAACATCTGAAAATTTTACAAGATTTATTATATTTTATTGGGGCAGAGCAAGTTCCGCCCCTACAATAGACAATATAATTAAATTCGTTTAATCCATAATTCTAAAAATAAAATAATCGAAATATCATTTCTTGCTCCCTCTCCTTTGGAGAGGGCTGGGGTGAGGTTAAATCGTGGAGAAAATTGAGGTGAGGTACAAATAATAAGTCGTCCTACACTTCCAAAAGTGTAGGACGACTGAATTTATAATCACGTTCCTTGTTTATATTACTCTCTTTCTTATAACCCATATTCCAAAAACAGCTATAAGCGATATCATAGCTATTGCACCCCACTCGCCTAAGGTTGGAATGGTAGTAAAGGCTACTTCTTGACCATAGGTTGTGCCATCTGAATTGATGAAATATGCTCTTACATAATAGGTTGTATTTAATTGTAAGCCTGTCATATTGGATGTATAGCTCAAGCTATTGCCCATTGTCGGGTTTGCTCCTTCGTTGGTCATTCCTAAATGGCTGATAGTAGTTGGGTTGTGAGAAGTACTCCACATTATACCCTTTTGGGTTACATCGGGGTCATCTGCAAATAAGTCTATTATACCACCGCTCTGGGCACTATTATTGGTTACGTTAGTAATACTTTTGGTTGTGATATTACCATCGAATAATCCATAAGTTGCTTTGGCTAAGCTGATTGTAAATATTACCAATATTATTGAGATTATTATTTTTTTCATTATTCTATTTTCCTTTTTAATACTTATTTACATTGGTTAATGTGATTAGATAATATGAGCCTTCGTCCGATATAGAAAAGTTGTTATCTTGCACAGGTTTATATATATCATTATTATCTTTGTACCGCAATTGGGAGTGAGAGTTAAGTCGTTTGGGTGCAATTGCAGCTTTATCTACTCTAAAAGTAATTGTTGCATCTAAATTGGGAGGTCCATCTATATCCCAGAAATTAGGACTCATAGCCCCTGCAACACTATAATTGCTTAATTTAATTGAAATATCAGGGTTGCTTGTGTTAGAGGTAGTGAATGTTAGGGTATAATTGTGCTGGCTATCTGTAATTGGGAAAGTTTTAGTAGTATTAGCTTGTAGATTTTTCATAATTAGCCTTCCGCTATGATTGACTTGCACCAAACCGCCGGTAATATCGCCAGTAAATTCAAAATCGGAGACTCCTACTATTACTTTTCTATTTTTTAAATCTACATTACCAATATGTGAATAATTGGTAACATTAATTGTAGCGTTAGAAGTAGAGTTCAATATTGCTAAATTTATATCATTGAAATAATTATAACCCCAAATAGTATTAGAAGGTGTATAATCTTGGCTTACGAAAAGAATATCGGCTGGTTTGTCTTGGGCATAAATAAACCCTTCGTTATTAGTATTAGATGAACTGCTTGTTTGTTGAGCAAATGCTTGCCCAAAAGTAGCAAAATTAGAATATGATATATTGGATGATAGTCCACCACCAGCTACGAAAATATCTCTTTGAGTAGTTTGGCTAAATCCAAAGTAATTGATAGTAAAAATCAATAAAAGAATTAATGTATATTTCATATATTTTTATCCCTAATATTCGTTAAATTATATTTATGTTTTATCATTAGTTTTTAATTTCGCGATAGTTAGGTATTTGATTCATTATTTTATCTAAATGTGTAGTTAATTTAACTAATTTTTCCATCATTGTAGTATTGATAGTTTGAGATGTAGCAAGTTCTTGTTTTAATTTGTCTATATTATTTTTTAATTCTTGTATTTCTGAATTTTGTTCTTGAATAGCTTTGACTAATAATGCAGTAAGATGCCCGTAGGATATTCCAAGAGTTTGATTTTTGTCTAAATCGCCTTCTATGCCAGTTACTACTTCTGGAATAATTTCTTTGACTTCTTGAGCAATAAATCCAATATGTTTGCCTTCGTCAGATTTCATTGTATAATTTACTGGATTGAGCTTTAATACTTCTTTTAAACCATATTTAATTTTAGAAATATCTTTTTTTAGTCTTATATCTGAAGCTCCCGGATCTACCCATGCCAATGAAGCACTATCTACATTATTTGTAGAAGCAATAGTTAATACATAACCTACTCCACCTACTGCGCTTGGTAATAAATAGTTACCATTATTGACTACAGTTGGGCATCTAAAGCCTACATATTGTGAGCCTGAGCCACTTGGTTCTTGGAGCCTAATATCTCTTGCGTTGTTGTCGCTATTTGTCATTGCAATTCTTGAATTTGAGGTAATTAAAAATGAACTTGCAAAGGTTTGGTTTGATGTCCAAGTGTTAGGATTAGATAAATTAATACTTAATGGAGAGCCAGATGTGCCATTACCAGATAAAGTAGTGTTATGATTTACAGTCGATGAATTTACTGACCAAGTAGGTACATTATTTAATATAGTTAGTTGTTCTCCATCGTTACCAATAGGTAATCTTACATAGTTGTTGCCATCATAATACATTAAATCTCCCAAAGCATCCGATCCTAAAGCTATTTTATCGCCACTAACTGAATTGTTTTGTAAGTGTCTATTGTTGACTGCATAGGTTAATAATTTAAGACCAGAAACGGCACTATCGGCTAATTTACTTGTAGTAACAGTGCCATTAGCTACTTTGCTTGTAGTGATTGCATTAGGCACTATATCAGAATTTTGTATTTGGTTTGTTAGATATAATTTTGAGTATGAGATAGCTGCTGTTGGTGAAATATCTGCATTTATAATTGTACCATCAATAATTTTGCTTGTATTAACCGAGTTGTTAGCTAATTTGCTAGTTGTAACAGAGGTATCAGCTAAGCTAGGGTTAGGGTAGGTACCACTTAACGCACCACCAGCATTTCCACCCAATGCTGATTGTGGGTCTTGCCAACTTGCATCACCGTTGGCATCTGAGGTAAGTACTTTACCATTCAAACTTGTGCCTACATTGAATTGTAAGCCGTTGTTTATAACAACCTTACCAGTTCCATTTGCTGTAAATTAATGTTGTGATTATTACTAAGAGTTTGAATATTAATTCCATTATTGCTTACCACATTTTGTGCACTATTAGATAATATTGAATAAGGGACAGTGGTCAATTGTGTTCTAGGAAGTGGCGTACCACCTATGCTTACCTCTAAGTATAGATTATTGGCGTTAAGATTAGTTGAAGTAAAAATATCATCATTGCCAACTCCAGTACCTAAAGTAACTGAATATAAGCCTAAGTTAATGTTTACAGTTTTGCTAACTACACCAGAGGAAGGCCATATTTGAAAACCGCCACTGCTAGCATCATAGATAGCAAATGTCATCACTACATTGCTCTGATTTACTGGAATATTTGAATTATCTAATAATTTTCCTTGGTAGGTGATTGTACTTGGTTGTGAATAGAGTGTAGCAATGCTAAAAAGAATTGCTATAAGAATGGTGAGAGATTTCATAAAATATCCTTAATTAATTAATAAATTGATACAAATACATAATAATATTACAAATATAAATCAAATTACACAGCTACAAAGATAATATTTAGATGAATATCTAAATTTTTTTAAATATACTAAATAAATTATTGCATAAGCGTAAATATTTACTTTAATGGCATAAAAGCAAATGTTTGGTTGTATATAAAAGTTCTATTAAAGTATTTATAATATTAATCAAAGGCTTATAGATCCTATGTGTTTTAACATAAATTAGAGTATAAATTAATTTTTTGTGTAACTTTTTTGTGTCTACGTAGTCTATACAACAAGGAGGAAGTTGTTTTTGTTTTTGATTAAATATAAATATTATTTGTTGCTGTCTCTTGTAATGTTGATATTTTCTACTACGAGAATATCTTTTTCTTCTATTATGGCTGAATATAATGAAGAGAAGAGGGTTATGTTTGCCACAGTAATTGAGGAGTTGATAAGAGAAGGTATAGATACAAATTTTATATTTAGGACAATAGATCACCCCAATACAATATTTAATGAACGTTTTGTAAAGATTAATGTTAATAATTTTGCTTCAAGTCCTGATTATTCTCATAATTGGAGTGAAAAAGCTGTTTGGCGAGCATTAAAATTTATAAATGAAAACAAAGCGGTTTTGAATTTAGCAGAACTCCAATATAATGTACCTAAAGAAATTATAGCTTCAATTTTGTTTATTGAGACTAAGTATGGCGAATATTTGGGTAATAATAGTATATTGAGTGTATATTATAGTACAGCTTTGTGCAATAAAAGGGAGTTTATAGACAAAAATAAGCAATCTCTAAGAGATAGTTTCAAGGGTAGCGATAGCGAATTAACTTCATTATTAAGCAAAATCGATGAGCGTTCAGAAAAAAAATCTAAATGGGCGATTGAGCAATTGAAAGCTATTTATGAAATGGGAAAAAACGCCAAGATTAGTATTTTTGATTTAAAAGGTTCGTGGGCAGGTGCTTTTGGTATCTCGCAGTTTATACCCACAAGTTATCTTAGCTGGGCAGTAGATGGGAATAATGATGGTAATATCAATTTATTTGATGTAACTGATGCTATATTTTCGGTAGCGAATTATCTTAAGAGTAATGGTTGGTGCGATGATTCTATTCCTAACCGAAAAGCAGTATTCCATTATAATAATTCGTCTGCTTATGTTGATGCAGTATTCAAATTGGCTAATTTGACTTCTGAGAGCTTAAAAAAAACTTCTAATCTACAAGAAGATTGATCGAGCAATTATTGTATGGTAGGAAAGCATTATTTTTTGCACTGCATACAGTTTATCATATAAATCATTTTCTATTTATTTAATTTTTTAAAATAAATTATTATAATCACGTTTTTATAATTTTGCAAAGAGAAGTAGATGAATTATAAAGATTTATTCGAAAATAACCATAATATAGCAGTGGTGGGTATGAGTGCTAATCCAAGTAAGGCGGCTCATTCGGTACCAATGTTTATTTCAGAGCAAGGCTACAAAATAATACCAGTCAATCCCTCTATCGATGAGATTAATGGGTTTAAATCTTATCGTAATTTAAGCGAAATACCAGATAATATAGATATAGTGAACGTATTTAGACCATCTAAAGATGCTGAAATTGTAGTAGAAGAAGCTATTGAGAGGCACAAAAATAAAGTCGATATAAAAATAATATGGCTACAAGAGGGGATATTTACAGAGAATGGCAAGAAACTTGCTGATGAAAATGGAATATTATACATTGAAAATATATGTATGTATAAGGCTTATATTAGTAAGTAGCTTATATATCAAAATTCTTTTTTTATTGTGATTATTATTGTTATTTTTGTTTTTTTATTTTATGAACGAGTGATGGGGAAAGGTATTGAATTAATTCTGCTACTAAATTCAAATATAATCGTTTTTGATTTTTTGAGAATTTTTTGAAATATATATTATAGAGTAGTTTGAATAGCAGTATTAGTAAAATATTAATTTCGCTTGTTGTATTTCTGGCAGTGCATTCTAATTCTAATTCATTAGTATTGCGCAATAATACATTTGATAGCCCTACCATCAGCAATCTAAATAATTTCTATTTAAATTCCCAATTAAGTTCGGTATTATTCTATAATAATTTATTGCTTATTAATTTGTATTATATGCCATTGCAAACACCTTTGGACAGTATAATATCTACTGATTCTACTATTATAAGGCATTTCCAAAAGCCTCAATTTTTGATAAGACCTAAATTGCAAAGGACCCCGTATTTCGGTAATAATTTTTCTCAGCCAATAAATAAAGATCCTAAAGAAATTACTAATACCAGTAAGTTTGATTCTACATCTTCGAATGTTACTACTGTAGAGCAATATGATTCTACTAATATAAGCTATCCTCTTACATTTACTCTCGAAGAGTATACTAATCTGCGTAAATCTCAAATTAGGAAGCAAATCTGGGATTCGTTATTGACGCGTTACGATCTTAAGATGGCGCTGTCGCAAGGTGATTTGGCTCGGCTGATGGGGCAAGCTACGGGGCTTACTATTCCTATTCCTCCTAATCCTATTACTAGTATTTTTGGTAAACCAGAGATAGCTATTAATGTAAGTGGTGAAGTAAATATCAGAATAGGTTGGAGATTTGATACTCAGAATTTGGGTACAGTATCTCAATTTGGGCAGAATCAATCTAGCCCAATGTTTAATCAAGATATTAGGCTAAATGTAAATGCGCGTATTGGCGATAAACTAAAGTTAGGAACTGATTGGAATACTAGACGAACTTTTGATATGGATAATAAGTTCAAGATTGGTTTTCAAGGTTATGATGATGATATTATTAAGTTGGTAGAGGTTGGTAATGTTAATTTGCCTTTGCCAACAAGTTTGATAAGAGGTGGCGAGACTTTGTTTGGTGTAAGAGCCGATATGCAATTTGGACCATTGTTTCTAAAGACTTTATTTTCGCAAAAGCGTGGCGAAACTAAGTTTGTAAATGCACAAGGTGGTGTAAGTAAGCAGTATTTTTCGATACGTGCCTATGATTATGCCAAAAATAATTTCTTTTTGGATACTGCTTATCAATGGGTATATGATAAATATTTTGAAAATAGTACGCCTGTAATACCTATTGAGGCAGATAGTTTAAGAATTAAGCAGATTGAGGTTTGGGAATCTACTAATGATATTAGAGATGGTGTATCTATGGCAGGTTCATCTATAGCTTTGGCAGATTTGCCTCCTATTATCGCTAAACAGGGTGAGAAATATAACGATACGATTAAATCTATGCCAATCAAAACAGGTGTAGTAGAGCGTGGTAATTTTATGAAGTTGGATTCTGGTAGATACAAAATTGATTATAGCTTAGGTACATTATCGATAAGGAATCTAAGGCAAGATAGGTATTATGCGGTATCGTATAGGACAGAAGGACCAACTACATCACCAGATGATGATAGGTATTATGGTACTTTGTCAGATTTTACGAAAGAGAAGGATACTTTGATACTTAAGTTGATATATCGCCCTAATATACAGCCCGGTTTCAAAACTCTCTGGAGGCGCCAGATGAAGAATATTTATGAGCTTAACGCAAGTAATGTAAATATTCAAGATACTAAGATTAATATTTGGTATATTAATAAGTCGAATGATTCTACAGATATATTAGAAGGTGCACCTGATAAATTGGTAACTATATTTGGTGTAGACCAAGTAAATAATAGTACTGGTGCTCCACCAGCTGATGGATTGTTTGATTTGAGACCACCGTTTTTTGATCCAGTATATGGCACTATTACTTTCCCAAGTAGTCGTCCTTTTGATTCGCTCTTGGTTAGGTATTTTAGTAAACCTGAAATAGGTAATCCAGATTTAGCGCAATTATATACTTATAGTGATATTTATGATACTACTTACGATGTAGCCAGACTGAATACAGCTCGTGATAGATTTATTATTTCGGGTGAGGTATCTGGTAGAGCTTCTAATAGAATCAATCTAAATGCTTTTAATTTGGCTCCCGGTAGCGTAAGGGTTACTCTTGATGGCGTGCAATTAATTGAAAATCAAGATTATATTGTGGATTATTTTGCTGGTACACTTACATTAAGAAATCAGAGGGCTACACTGCCGAATGCTAATCTTAAGGTAGAGTATGAGCAGAGGGATATATTTAATATCTCTACTAAGACATTAGCAGGTATAAGAGGTGATTTTCAGTTGTACAAATCGCGGTCTGCTCTAGCCAATCTGGGCTTTACAATGATGTATTACAATCAATCTGCTGTTATAGATAGGGTTCGCTTGGGTGAGGAGCCTGTATCTAACTCGATGATTGGTCTCGATGGTTCATTTGATTGGAAAGCTAATTGGATAACAGAAGCTTTAGATTATTTGCCGTTTTATGATACTAAAGCCCCTTCTAATATAAATTTTAAAGGAGAATGGGCAATGATATTGCCAACTCCTAATAAGCGAACTTCTGAAATATTATCTGATAATAATGAGCCCGTAGTATTTATTGATGATTTTGAGGGAGCACAGAGATTTATACCACTTGGTACTACACCAAGCCAATGGCAGCACTCATCGCAGCCTGTAGATGAGAATTATTGGCAAAATGATTCGATAGCTTCATTGTTTAGAGGTAAAATGTATTGGTATCAATATTTTATACCAAGTATTCCTATCAGAGATATATATCCTAATAATAATTCATATATTCAGGGGCGAAATTATTTAAATGTGCTTAATATAACTTTTGATCCTTACAAAAGAGGTATTTATAATAAGAACCCTGAGTTCCTTGATGAAAAAAATGGTAGTCATTATGACCCTAATAATAAATATACCGACCGTGATACCGTAAAACCAAGAGTATGGGGCGGTATGCAACGTTTATTGTCTTCTTTCAATACCAATTTTGATACAGAAAATATAGAGTATATTGAGATAATGATGCGTGTAGATGCTTTTGAGCCCGGTGTCTCGAAGATGTATATTGATTTTGGGCAGATAAGCGAAGATATAATTCCCAACAAGGAGTTAAATACCGAAGACGGTATTACTGCAGCTAACCCAAGACCGAATGGTATAATAGATGCGGGCGAAGATGTAGGTATAGACGCTATCGATAATGCTGGCGAGAAATCCAGCTACCCATATCCATTGAACGAAGAAGAAGACCCTGCTAGAGATGATTATTTCTTTGATTTTAAAAAGAATAATTCAGACCAGAAGATGACAGACTTTGAGCAATATAATAATTTTGAGAATAACTCTAAATATGCTGAAATTGGTCAATTCCCAGATCAAGAAATATTAAATACAAATAATGGTCAGACCATTTCACTTGATAATAGTTATTTTAGCTATGAGATTAATTTATCTCAATCAGCAGATGAAGCATCTAAAAACCCACAAATAGTAGGTGGAAATCCTGAAAAGGGCTGGATGCTATATAGAATACCTGTTAGAAAACCAACCTCTAAGGTAGGTAACCCTTTATTTTCTAATATTCAATATGCTCGTATTAGATTTCAGGGTGGTTATACCGAAGTTTCGATAGAAAGCTGGAAATTGGTAGGTTCGCAGTGGCAAAAAGTAAGCAATTTACAATCTAATGTAAATCCACAAGATAGTGTGTTATCGGTCTCTTTTGTTAATTTGTGGGAAAATAATGGACCACCAGATTTCTATTCGATGCCGCCCGGTGTAAGTCCACCTCGTCAGATTAATAACCCAGATCCTAGCCAAGATATTAGGTTGAACGAACAATCGCTTTCCGTAGGCGTAAAGAATTTAAGATTTGGCGACGAAAGAATGACTACAAGGATATTTAGACCGTTAGATCTGTTCTATTATAAAAAACTTAAGTTTTTTATTCATGGTGATGGCTCTATGCAAGATAATATAGTGCAAGGTGCTATTCCTAAGGCTTATGCTTTTCTAAGATTTGGTATAGATTCATCTAATTATTATGAATATAAAGTGCCATTGCTCCGTGGATGGCAAGATATCGAAATTCAGATGAGCGATCTAACTGCTATTAAGGAGAAGCGAGATTCTATTAAGATGTATGATAGACAAACCTTCCCTGTGCCTAATGATCCTAATGCTGTATTTACTATCAAGGGTAATCCTATATTGACGCGGGTTCAATTTTTTGGGATGGGTATAATTAATCC
>JBDHXE010000073.1:0-10808 GCA_039810525.1 Chlorobiota bacterium
TTCTTTTACGAAAGCACCAGCAAATTTACTATCAACTAATTCAGGATATTTTACAAAATAACCTTCACCAAAACGTAAAAATTCTCTTTGTTGATATTGACTATTTACGAAAGCCCAAGGAATATTGATAGCATTTTTGTAAACTGTATTCCAGCTAGTATTACCCGGATTCAATGGTAATGATAACAAGTTCCAGCCACGTTTGATAAGTGGATTGCCTTGATCATCTACGAAATCAATAGTTTGAGGCAAAGTATATTCAATTAAATATTCATTTACACGAGTATCTGTAATAGTATAAGATCTTCTAAATTCATTAACTTTAGTAGCTTCAAACATATTTGTTGCTTGGCCAGCTACTCCATTTATAACTGGTTTAATAAATAATTGAGCACCAGTTGGAATATCTCTAATATCCCATTCAACTGTTACAGGATAATTAGCTAATGCATTGTTAAATCTAACATCATAAGTCCAAGAATTAACTCCTTCTGGTAAATTGTATGGACGGATATCACGAGAGTTAGTTCTAGGAGCATTTGAACTTGGTGCAAAATCAGCAAAACCAAAAGGATATAATTGATCAATATCACTAAATGGAGAGAAGAAACGCGCATCCAAAATATCAGTTCTCAAAGGTGAATTATAAGCTGTTTCTCCATAAAGTGGATCAACACCAGTAGTAGCTCTATCTCCTGTACCAAATACTAAGCGAGCAGTTTGACCAATTCTATTATTCATATATAAATTAATACCACCTGGATTACCAATTGTTTTAGTCCAATCAGGTTCGTATGGATTTCTAATAAATAAGAATGTTACTTTAATTTTAACTGGATTAACTTCAGCATATTCTGATTTAAGAGTAATATAACCAGTATATAAACCATGAGGTATATCGCCTGCAACTTTAGGAAGTTTAGTAGGATCACATCTAACTTCTACCAAAACATCACCATCATCTTGAGTAGTCTTCATAATTGGATCAAGACTTTCGCCTAAGATACCATTATCTATCCATTTGATACTTGCATTTCTACCATTATTTTGGATAACAAAACCTCTATTTTCGTTCAAAACATCTTTATTTATTCTTAACCAATCAGAATCTGTTTCTAAAAGAACATTTTGTAAACGAGATTTAGAAGTTGAATTAGATATTTTGATACGTGCTATACCATATTGCTCTGGTGAATTATCATCTACAGAAACAATATTTGGAATTTCATATAAATAAGCTGGATCAGTTTTAGGTAATTCATCATCAGTAATAGAAGATACTCTAAATTTTGGAACATTATCAGATATTTTTAATGTTACAACACCCGGATAAACTGGTTCAGTTTTGTACATCGCATCATCAACTAATGGACCAGGAAGAGTAATTCCACTTTCATCATCTGTTACTACTGCATTATTTAAACCATCTAAATAAGTTTCAGGCATAAATAAATCACCATCTAATCTACCTCTATTATTACCAATTTTTGCTCTATTGTATAAGTTAAAATAGTTTTGACCAGAAGTATCATAATCAATCATACCTTGCCAAGCATATTGATTTGCTACATTCAATTCGTTATATTTTACTTCTCTATTGTCGATATAAATTGGAGTAGTTTGGATTAAATTAAAGCCAGAATTATTTTCACCTGCTTTAGCAACAACTCTAAAACGAACGTATAACAATACTTCGTATTCTATAGACATTACACTTGTTTCTGGTAATCCTTTAGTAGAAGTACCTGTAATTGTAATTTTACGACCTGATTCTTTATCTTTGGTATCAGCCCATTTTTGTGGATTAATATAATACCAATAATAATCATCTTTAGCATCATTTGATTTAATTTCAAAATCATGAGCAAGTGGATCTCTATCAGCACTAGCGTAAGATGGATGAACTGTTTCTATACCAATTGCTCTTACTGCTTCTTCATTATAAAATAAAGAAAATTTAAAAGAAGTAATAGGTGCTACTCTATAAAGAGCTTTACCTTCTGGGTTTTTGTAGCTAAACCAATTATTAGTTACAAAAACTGGAACTAAAAATTCTCTCGCACCTGACACTGAAGGTGGAACCCATATTCTACCGTCTGGGTAGAAATCCTTATCATAACTTTCATCTGCTCCAAGCAAACTTAACTTAGGAATACTAGGACGAGTAAAAATACCTGGAGTCTGACTAATCATATTTGTAGTAGTCAGAGCTAAAAAGGTCAAAAACAGAGATAAGGCAATTATACTTCTTATCTTGTTTAAACGTAGTAAGACTTTCATCTTTACCCCCAATATAAAATAAAAATTAATTAATTATTTACTAAAATTTTCTTCATAATTAAATGCTCATTTATAGTAACTACTATAAAATAAACACCATTTGTCAATTGTAAATTTTTGCTATATTGATTAGAATTAATATTTTCATCAAATACAACCATTCCAACTGAATTAAACAATTTAATGCTATTTATATAACTATTATCAGAATATATTGATAAATTATTATTAATAAATGATATTAATTGGTGATAATCATCTTTATCAACCGAATTTATATCAGATTTAATATATTCTATCTTTATGCTATCATTAGTAACTTTCTGAGAATCATAGCAAAGACAATTATTTAATTTAATTGGATTAATATATAAAATTGTATTAGTATCAGTAATATTAATCATTTTATCAATTTTTAGATCAAATAAATGCGAACTTTCTGGTACTTCTTTATAATTTATTTTATTAGTTAAAATTACATCATAATTATTATTTTTATTATTTTCAATATCAAAAAGAAAATCTTCATTTTGATTAATAACTGATACATTGAAATTATCACTTGTTAAACTAATATTATAAGCTAATTTATCTAAAACCTTAACGTTTTCTAAATCAACATTTATAGGAATAATATTAGTTTTATTTGTATCATATCTAAGTAAATTATCTCCAACAGATGTATTAATCTTATAATTAATATTAGCTTTAATAGGTTTAATCCAAATAGTATCTAATTTTGTAACTTCCTTCTGGAACTCATCAGTAAATTCTATATATTCAATTTCAACTAAAGCTGAATCATTGCACATTTCACCAATATACTCACCATAAAATCCAATTAAATCTTTGTTACCGTATAAAGGTGTATTATTCATAGCTGCACCAATTATTTTGCCCGGTTCAATACCAAAACCCGTTTTAGCATAGTCAGCAAATTCAGTAATTGTATTAGTAGTAATTTGATTATGAAAATATAATTTACTTCTATCATATTTTACTGAAAAATTATATCCATAAAGAGAATCACTATATTTAATATTACCTAAGCTAATAGTAACTAAAACTTCATTAGATAAATTAACACCATTACAATAAGTAACATCATAATATGATTTCAATTTAGAAGCTATCATATCTTTAGAAAAAGATTTTATTGTGCCGGTAAAAAATACCGGCACTAATAAAATATACAGTAATATGTTTTGTTTAGTTTTCAACTATTAACTTCTTAACTAAATTAATACCATTACCTTCTAATCTTAGCATATATACGCCCGGATTAACTTTTTGACTATTATTATTTAATAAATTCCATTCATAAGATTGTATACCGGTTGGTATTTCACCATTATAAATAGTTTTTACTAAATTACCATTTAAGTCATAGATATTCAAAGAGTAGTAAGCTAACTCATTGATATTAACATTAATAATTGTTTTGGATGTAATTGGATTAGGTGTGTTAGAAATAATGCTATTAGATGCATCTTTAATTTCTACTTTACCCAAATCTAAATTAATTGAACCAGTCTCTTCACCATTAAATCTAATATCACTCAAAAGTATATTATTTTCTAAAGTATTTACTTTAATTACAGCAATTGGAGTATTTGATTCAAATTTACCAAAACCTGAAATTACAAAACGATTATTAGTATTAGAAGTCATTAACTGATTTTCATCAGTATCATATTTAATTACATCAACTATAGAGCCATTAACATCAAATTTAACACTTACAGGACCATCATAAAAGTTACTTAGATATACTGGGAATTCATAAACACCATTATCTAATTTATTAATTGTTCCTATTTTGATATTATTTGCACTATAATCTGGTGTTAATTTACCATAAGCAGGAAATGTATCAATGACCCAAGGTAATTCAGGTAATCTACCAGATATATACAACATTATTAATGCAGCATCATTTTCGTCTGCTTTGAATAATATTTGTTTAACAGAGCTAATTTCATTTGGTAAATCATCTGTAAATATTTTACTACGCTTTTTAATATTTACAATATCACCACTACCATTATAATAGTAGCGTCCATTATGATTAACATCAGCATGATAAGCTGCACGTCTTCTAACTGGATCTAATGGTTTGTCCTCTGCAACTGATTTTAAAATTAATCTAGCATCATTAGCTGTTACAAAGCGGCTTTGTGGCATATTATAATGCTTATTTCCAATAGCTTTTGAAAAATCCACATCACCATCGCCCCACCACTCATTAACATTAAATCTAACTGTAGCAGATATTAATATTCTTTTGTCAGAACCGCCAGAAGGTTGCCAATCAGATGTTTTTAAATGACTAGTACCAGCTTGTACTAAATCGTCTTGATCATAAAATAATGCATTCAAGAAGTCAGAACCTTCTCCAATCAACTTTCCTTCACCTTTTATACCAACAACAGCGCCTTTTGTTATAACTCTTGTATCAGTAATATCAGGTCTATTTTTAGGCCCAATAGTACCATAACAAAATTCTATATCACCTTGTTTTGAATATTGATCTCTTGAACCGTACAATCTCAACTGAAAATTAGCAACTGATGATTTAACATCTTCATCATCAATTTTATAATTTATATTCAAATTTTTCCATTGAACTATAAATACTTTAAAAGCAACTCCATCTTTATCAACAGTATCAATAGTTTGATAAGAAATAGACGAAGGTACAAAACCTCTTGTAAAGAAATCTGTAGAATCTCTTAAATAATGATCTCCCCAATATGGTGCTATTACATTTATAGGATAGTTATTAGCTTCCAAAAATAATGCATCTGGATTAGGTGCAGGTAAATTTGGAGGAGGTGTAAATGTTATAAAACCATTTGTACAAATCCAAGCTTGATTAAATATTTCGCCATTAAATTCGAAATCGAAACCTAAATTTACTCTATAATATCCATCATTTCTATCATTTCCAATGTAATTAGGAGGAAGAGCAAACAAAGAAGGACTAATTGCAGTTCCCTTTATTTCTTCATAAGGTACATTGTTAACAGTAGTAATGGACTTAAACTCTCCATATACTTGAGCAATCGCTTTTGGCGAAGTATATGACATAAAGCATATAATCGCAACACCGACTGCAGTAAATAAGAATTTTTTCATGATATACTCCTTATTATTTATTTTCTCTCATTATATAGCAGACTTCGTAATAATACGGAGCCTGCTATTTATATCATTAATTATTTAACTACAACAACCGGATATGTACTAGTAGTTGAACCAGCAACTAATCTAATCATATACTGTCCGTTTGCAAGTCTGTTACCATTTGCGTCAGTTGCATTCCAATCTATATTGTATTTGCCACTTCTCATTTCGTCATTTACTAATGTATTAACCACATTTCCTAACATATCTACAACTTGTAAAGTAACACTTGAATTCTTCAATATTTCAATTTCTATCTTAGAATTAGCAGATACTGGGTTTGGTGATACTGCATTAATTTTAGTAGCAGTAGCTTGTAAACCTAAATCTTCTACTGAAGAAGTCCAATCGTGCATAATTACAAATTGATCTATTCCATCATCTAATATTGTAATTGTAGCTTTATCTCCTTGTACATTTAATGATATTTGAGAGTTATATGCAGCCTTAGAAGGATCATGCATATTAACTACAAACACATTACCATCAGAGAATCTATCTTTAATCCACCATGAAGAACCTGCTGGATTCTTTGTACCGTCATTTACAGCTGGAATTTCACTAGGTTTCCAAGTTAAAGTTACTGGATATAATGGTGAAGAACCACCAGTTACGCCACCTGCTTGGAATCTACCTTTGTAAATATAGTTATTATTAGTATTTGGTCTAGCTGTTGGGAATATATTTCTCAATAAACCATTTCTATTTGTTATAGTCCAACGTGCATCAAAAGCATCATCGTATGGTCTAGGAGGTAATTCATATTCACATAAGTCTTCATCTAATTTACCAACGTAATCATTATCATTACCATCACCAGTAGATGTACCAGCTACAGAAGATGTACCAAATACTAAGTCTTGGTAAGAACCTTTAATATTTTGTACTCTTAAAGTTGCTGTAAAGTCTGTTTGTTCTGATAAAGTTAATCTGAAATTCAATGTATCAGTGTTACCATATACATCTGTTGCAACAATATAAACAACTAACCAATTTTTAACAGTAGGAGTTAATTGACCAACTTTAGAAATAGTAGCTGTGAAATTATCGCTATTACCAGTACCATTAAAAGTAGAAGGATTAATTCTTAAACCACTAATTGGCTGACCATTTTCAGCAATCAACTTTAATGATATTGTTTCATCTGATTTAGTTCTATTCAAATCAGTATCTTTAATTGTTACTGTTGTAGAATAATTTGAGTTTTGATCTATACATTCGATAGATGGTATTCCACTTATATATGGTTTATGTTGAATTCTATAAACTTTAAGATCTAATACTTTATAAGTAGATAATCCATTTTCATCAGTTACTACTACTGTTACTTTAGCATCAGCAGGAGCATCTTTTACCCTTGGTGTACCATATAATAATCCTGAATTTGGATTAATTTTTAACCATTCTGGAGTAGTCTTCAAATTAGTTAAATCTATATTACCTGCTTCAGGATAACATGCATCAACTGGAATTGATTTATCATCAGTTGATTTATAAATTAATCTATATGTATGTTTTTGACCAAAGTTAGGATCATAAATCTGAATTTGACGACTTGCATCTAATAATGATGGATTATAGTCATAATCTTCATAAGCATAAGGAAGTGTATCATTTGTAATAGTAGGAACTATATTAACAAACACATTATATTTACGAGAATTAATACCACCATGACCATCATTTACAACTACTGTAAATGTAGTATCAGTATTATATGCACCATTTTGAATAGCTCCATTAGCATTTGAATCTGGAGCTAATACCTTATATGCTTTATCTGATGGAATACGTATATTAATTTGGCCATTTGTAGTAAAATCAGTTGCAAATGGATCTAAATCACTATCACTACCATATTTAGTAAGATATTCATTCTTCATCCAATTTGGTCTTGATTGAACTAATATAGCTCCTTTTGTACCAAAACTATCTTCATCATAATTTAAAGTATCTAAGACTGTTGTATCTGCAGGGTTTTGACGGATTGCTGTGTTTAAAAATCCATAAGCAGTTCTACCATATCTGAAATCCCAACCATTAGCAGCAGGAGATTTATCTTCCCATTCATCATCTGTATTAATATCAATTTGGAATCTCAATTTATCAGTTAAATTAGCAATTAACTTACCTGATTTTTCAGTTCCACATGTTAATACTGTACCCTTTGCATCAACATATACTTTTGAAGGATCATCTATTCTATTTATAGTATAGTCTTCACCTGGTTCTAAGAATTTTGGAACACTATCAACAACAAATATTTTAAATGTATAACTATTTTCATAGTTTGGACCTACATTTATAGTATCTTGTTGTAAAAATCTAGCATTATCAACATCATAAGTTCCATTAGAGAAATATGAAGGATAAGTTTCTACCCAATTATTAATTTCATCTTGAGAAACTGCGGGTACCATAGCTTTCAAATTATCAACATTTCTATAATGTGGAGGGAAATTTCTAGCGTAAACAGTTATTGAATCTCCACCAGGTACAACGAATGGGTTAATTGGCATACCACCTAATTCTAGATATCCATTTGCACCCCATGCTACAGGATCAGCTGCATATTTATTCTTAACTACTAACCATCTACTTAATGCAGAGTTAGTATGAGCTTTCCAAGAATATTCTAATCTTGCATAACCAGTTGGTTCTAAGAATGAACGTGGGTCATAGAATTTATTAGAATCAATAGCTGTAATAGTAATGATAGAATCTCTACCTTTACCATCTAATACTTCAAATCCAGTATAAGTACCTGCTGATACAGGATATGTTCTATCTTCAGTCAAAAATACTTTATTTAAAAATTCAGTATATACTACATCTTTCTTAACATCTGGATTTTCTTCTGATGGGAAACGATTCTTAACAGTGTCAGTTTGTAATTTAATTATATTACCAGTCCATACAGGAGGTTTGGTAGATTCAGTAATTCTAAAGGCTAAACCTTTTAAAGCAGCATTATGAATACCTTCTCTCCAAAGTATTGTTCTTGAAACCACTAATACAGAATCGCCTACTCTTACTGGTAAAGCACCGTATCTTTCACCAGCATAATAAGTTGTATTAGATACAGAACCAATTAAATTAGATGCTGGCATTGAAGGTCTATTAGAGAATAAGTTAGTTACTCTAGCCAATGCATTATCATCAGCAGTATATCTACGACCTTGCAAAGTACCATAATCTTCATTGTATGGGTTTAAGAATAAATTAGCTAGTAATTCTGGACCACTACCCAAGTTAGCCAAACCTTCAGAAGTTCTTCTCCATGTTGGATCTGTTCTTAAAGTAGAATCTGGTACTAATTCAACAGTTTTACGGAAAACTTCTCTATAAGGAGCATTTTCATCAACTTGTGCTAAATTAGCTCTTAAATAATCACCAGTTTTTAAGTTAATAACAAAAAATACTGATTCGTTTTTAAGTAATGGATCGTGATTAGATTTTCTAGTAAGACCATCATAATTAGCATTAGCTTCCAAATATAATGGATAACCAATTGGTTGATAATAAACGCCTTGTTCATCTGGTTTGAATTCAGTTTGTACTGCATTTAAACCTGGATATACTAAATTACCTTGATTATCTCTTAATTCTGCTTGATGAGGATCACGAACCCATCTCTTAACTACCTTATTATAAGAAGGTTGAGAAGGATCATTAAATACTCTCAATTTTGGAGGAATACCAACGGCAAAATCTTCAATTGGACTCATTCTACGTTTTGAATAATCAGCAGTTTTAATATCAGTTGTTTTATCATATATATCATAGATATGACCAGACATCACTAATTTTTCTGGAATTGATAATGCATCTGCTTGATTTTGTGTACCATCAGCATTTTTTAATACTATTGGGAAATATGTAATATCTGCACGTTCTAAAGATTCAAATGGACCTTTTTTGCGAGGATCTGTTGGGTTATTACTAATTAATTCAGGATAAGTCATTGGAAGCCAATTGTTACCATCACCATCTACAAAGAATGTTTCAATAGTATTCAATCCAGAATTATCTTGTAAATGAGGTAATAAGAAATTAACATTAGCTTCAGTATGACCCCAATAGTTGCCTCTTAAAGTATCAGTACCACCAAATCCAATACCAGTAGTACCAGCAAGAATACCTTTTGTATTAGGTGCATCTGGTAATCTAATTAAGAATCTTGCATTATTGTTATATATAGAGTTAGCTGCTTCTGAGAATATATAAGATGGTAATGGACCTTGGATTTCACCATAAATAGTAGCACCAGCTAAATCAGAAGAAGCTGTATTAGCTACAATACTACCACCATTATCTACTTGTACTGGACCTGTAACAACATTTTGTTCCATACCAATAGTAGAAGTAGCCACATTACCTGTGATTAATGATCTATTAAAGATTAATTTCAAATTATAATTATCAGAATATATAGCAGAACCAGTGAAAGCTTCATTATTTTCAATTCTTACACGGTTAAAGTTCATAGAATCTAATCTTGATGCTTTAGCCACAGTAATTGAATCTAAAATATAAATAGCACCACCAAGACCCAAACCATTTTCAGGTAAATAAGAATCTTTGTTTCTGCGAGTTACATCAGTCATTGCTAAATTAGCAGGATATACTTTATTCCAAGTAGTACCTGCATCTACAGTCTTTAAAATAGTTCCTACATCACCTACTATATAACCAGTATTAGAATTAGGGAATGTAACATCATTATATCCAATAGAAGAACCAGTAGCCATATTAGCCCAAGTAACACCACCATCAGTAGTTTTGAAAGCTAATCCACCAGAACCAACTACATAACCAGTACTTTGATTTACAAAATTAGCAAATTGGAAATCATTTGTAGTACCTAAATTCATAAAGTCCCAAGTTAAACCACCATCAGTAGTAACAAGAGAAACTCCATTATTACCAAAGATAAAAGCTTTAAGAGTATTTAAAAATACTACACAATTTAAATCCTGAGTTGTACCTATTAATTGTCTAAATTGCCAATTAATACCATCAGTAGTATATAATACTTCTGCATTATTACCAACAGCATAACCTGATGTAGAAGAAGTCATATGAATTGAATTTAGATTTACTAAACTTGGTTTAGTTGAAGTCCAAGTATTACCAGCATCTGTAGTTCTTAAAATATAACCATCATTAGCTACAGCATAACCATTGTTAGAACCTATGAAAACTATACTATTGATTTGTTTGTCAATACCTGAATTCAATGAAATCCAAGTATTACCAGCATCTGTAGTTTTCTTAATAATACCTCTATCACCTACAAAATATCCAATAGTAGGAGTAGTAAAGAATATATCATTGATTCT
>JBDHXE010000074.1:0-10431 GCA_039810525.1 Chlorobiota bacterium
CGTTTAGTTCGGCATAATATAAATCTGTAGGCCAAGCCCCAAAGTGGTCGTCGTGGCCGTCAACAGCAAAATTGCCTGAGTATGGCACAGCTATTCTACCTAATAGTATCAGCGAAGTCAAATCTTTGGATTCTTTGTAAGTATCCATTATGATACCCTTAGTAATTTGTACTTTGGCACTATCAAATGTTTCGGCACGTGGTGCTTGTTTTACAATTACTCGCCAACCGTCTCCTATTATATTATTTACAAATATGCTAAGTTCTGCTCCTATACTTGAATAAATGGTACTATCTACCAAAATAAGTACTGTACCATAGTAATCTTTTTCTTTGATATTCAAGCCAGCTATTATATATCCATAAGCATAATAAATACCAGCATCTTTTTCGATTTTATATTCAATTTCTTGATTATCTAATAATGTATCGCTCCACTGTGTAATATCATTAGTTAATATTTCAACATAATTGCCAAAAAGCGAATCGCTTGTCTTTTTTTTATAAATATAATAATTATATGTATTGCTATCTGAATCCCAGTTAAAAGTTACTCGTCTATTAATTGTATCGAGTTTAGCTCTGATATTGATACCCATATCTTTGACAGATTGTGAGTGCAATTGATTAGAAGCTAATATTATGATGAATAAAATACTAATACAAGTTATTGCTACTGCCTTTGTATATGTATATATAGTATTTTGTAGAATTGCTGTTTTCATTCTAAATTATAGTAAATATAATATAATTTTTTGGGTGAATTATTTCTTAATTATTCTCTCTCAATTTTGCCCAAAATATATTAATCAAAATAATAAATAAATTGATAATTTATAATAAATATTATAAATTTTTGTACATTTACTTAGCTTATTATAACATTTTTAAGATATTCCTATTATGAAATTCTTTCTATCTTTTGTAATATTTGCATTTAACTTAGTAAGTATTTATTCTACTACTATATACGTTGGTCATAACGAACAATATAAAAATATCCAAGATGCTGCTTCAATTGCCAAATCGAGCGATACTATTTTGGTACGTTCTGGTATTTATTCTGGTGGAATGGCCATCAAAAATCTAAGAAGTGAAACAGATGAATTTATCAATATAATTGGCGAAACTGATAGCACAGTTATAATAAGAGGTGGTAATAACTCAATCCAATTTTCTGATGCAAGAGCTATATTTATCAAAAACCTAATAATTGAGGGGCAAACAGGTAATGGTATGAATATAGACGATGGCTCTACTTACGATACACCTACATCTCGTGTCATAATTAATAATTGCACGTTTAGAGATATGGTAGCAAGTGGCAATAACGACTTGCTTAAATTATCTGGGCTAGATACATTCGTGATAGAAAATTGCATATTCGAAAATGGAGCCGCTGGTGGAAGTGGAATAGATATGGTAGGTTGCCATTATGGTAGAATAGAAGGTAATAGCTTTAAGAATATGGGTAGCAATGCTATACAAGCTAAGGGCGGCACTCAATATCTTATTATACAAAGTAATTTTTTTGAGGATTGCGGAGAGAGAACTTTGAATTTAGGAGGTAATACTGGATTAGCATATTTTAGACCTATAGATGCTAAGTTTGAAGCTGCAGATATATCAGTTTGGTCGAATATTATAATTGGCTCTAATTCGCCTATCAATTATGTGGGCAGTGTGCGTGTAGAAGTGATCAACAATACTATTATCTATCCTAAGATTTGGGTCGTTAGAATATTGCAAGAGACAGTAGATGAGAGTCGATTCTATAAATGTAGCCAAGGAGTCTTTGATAATAATATAATTTACTTGGGTAATCTTAAGACTGAAACTAATATTGGTCCTAATACCTTACCGCAAGACTTTCATTTTGCTAATAATTTTTGGTATAATTACGAAAATGAGAATTGGGATGGCCCACAAATACCTACTCCTGACGAAAATCAAATAATTAATCAAAACCCAATGTTTCAAGATATAGACAATCACAATTTTAAATTGAAAAGCGGAAGCAAGGCGCTAGCGTATATTAAAGGGTATATCGATCCAAAATATGATTACTATAAAAGAAAATACATAGGCAATAGATCTGCTGGAGCAATTGAATCGGCTACAACAGAAATAACTACTAACGATTACTTATCAGGAATTGCTCTATACCCTAATCCTGCTAGAGACTATATCAATATCCAGCTATCCACCGATACCAATATTAATATCAACATCTATGATATTATGGGTATTGAGGTTCTTAGTGGTATATTACCAGCAGGTACACAAATTCATAAATTAAGTATAGAAAATTTACCTATAGGTATTTATTATATTAAAATTGGTGATTTAATAAAGAAATTTGTAAAAATGTAGAATATTGATATCAAATAGTGTGTTCTTTTCGGGGAAACCGCTCCTACAATATACATTTATCCTACCTCTATATTCGTAATTCATTTTTTTACAAATTTTTAATAAAATTAAAAAAATAATATTTTCTAAAAAAATGTGTTATTTTTTTCATTTTCAATTGTTGTTATATTATAAGGTGTTATACATTTTTTAAAAAAGTTTTTTGATAATATGAGGAGTTAATCAAATGAAAAAGTTACAAAATATAATAGATAGAAAACAACTCAAATTTAAAATATTAAAAATGAGATTCTTATCATTTTTAACATTGATTGTTATAAATATAATAAGTATAAGCCCCTCCATTTTTGCACAAAATTCACCTTGTCAAAATGGAATACCACATTATGCTTTTGAATATCAAGACCTTACAACTTTTCCTAAACTGCATACTGATATGGACTTTACTGTTTTAATTGGGTATATAGCTTTAGATACGATAGTTAAAAATGTTAGTTATTTTGATTTTAATCAATTTATGAAAAGACAGACATATAACGATACTATTAAAACTATTATGAAATATTATTACAATATGGTGGATTATAATCCTTTGTTATTTAAAGCATCTATGTCTTATAGTGATGATGTTAGTATATATCCTAATGAAATCGAAAGAGCTTTAATTGAAAAAATAGCCAAAGTATCACTAACGCCTTATTTAGATAGAGCCATTTTAGAGAATAAGTATATTCTGCATATATATGTAGATGATACGGTTTATTATTATAATCCAGCAGGTAGAGGTGCTTCATCAGAGTATTATATGATAAATGCAACAATAATAGACAATATTAAAGGTAAAGTATTACCAAACATCTTTAGCTATGTTCCAGTTGATATAAACCAACCAAATAAAATACTTACTTATCCAGCTAATAGCTGTGTAGAATTTGTATATTCACCTGCTTGGGGTTTTTATCAAAATCATGTTGAAAAGCGTATAGAAGATGAAAATGGAGAAGCGTGGGTTAAAAAAGGAAAGGAATATATAGTATTTTTGGATTTGAGTATTGTATGTAGTGATAGTATTAGTGCATATTATGGGTTGTTCCCAATAGGATTACCTTATAAATCTTCTACATTTCTTATGTTTCCAATAGAAGATGGAAAAGTAATAGACCCAATAGACGAATTTGGTTTTGGCAAGGATTTAACAGTTGAACAATGGAAAACAAAATTAGTAAATAAAATTAATATTATTAAAAATTAAGTGAGAAGAATAATTATGTTGAAAAATTATATATGCTTAATTTTATTTATTTTATCTCTTCCAATGTTAAGTATCTTTGGACAGAATCCAGAAGGCAATACTAAACCTGATGAAGAATGTACACAACCAATTGTATGTCCTCCAAAACCATATCCATACTATTTCTGCAATGGTAAGGGGAAGGTAATTGTAAGCTGTAGTATTGACCCTAATGATAACCCTGATGAATGGACAAAAGATGAGTATAATCAACCGTTAAGAATTAATTTACCTATTTGTTTAGTTTTTGAAGATTCTGGTCCAGATTTAGTTAAAGTATCGGGTTGTACAGAAACAATGTGCTATGAACCACGACCTGTCTATAGGAAGAGTGATATGTTGTCTCAATTACAACAAACACAAAAGAGAATTAACTGTCTTTGCAATAAAGAAAATGATTCTTTTAGTTGCTCAATTAAAGTTAGATTTTCTGAACAAAGGATAGATTTTAAGTATCCCAATACTCAACTATCTACTAGTTCAATCAAACTTTATAAAACAAACGATATTAATGTTTTAAATTCAGATTGTTCAGTTAATTGTGAAAATTCTGAGATTTTATTGAATAATACTGAAGAATTTACTTTGAAATCTTATAGAGAAAATAATGAATATTCACAATTTTACGTTATTGATGATTACTTCTATTCTGATCCAACTCTAGAAAGTTTCATTTCTTTAAGAGCATATAATTTAATTGATGTCCTAAACTATGAATTAGGCTCGCTTTTGGGTCTTGGTATCCCTCGGGGTGTAACAAGTGGTGATTTTAACGATTGTAATTATGAAGGTATCTTTAATGGTGAACCGAATAGTTTTAAAAGTAAAAATATGTCTGACGATGATAAATGTATGATAATAAATAAATATTGTAATCCACTTTCAATAAATGAAATTGTCAATTTAGATAATTACAATCTTTATATTAACGATGGACAATTAAACATCACATTTACAAATGACAAACTAATTAATAAAGTAGAAATATATTCGAATACAGGTAATTTAGTGTTAAGTTCTAATCAGGATAATTTAATACAAGGTTATAATAATATAAAAATAGATATAAATAATTTAATTCAGGGATATTATCTTATAACATTATATGAAAACAATGGTAATATCAATACTGCTAGTTTTATATATTTGAAATAATACTTTCTTTATGTAATTAAATCTTTGTATTTTTATATGTTATGCTTCATATAGAATTACATTTTAAAAAGAAGAGGAAATAAACAAATTTCCTCTTCTCTATATCTAAAACCTTACGGTGTTATTCTATAAATCATTCTTGGGAATGGAATAGTTTCTCTGATATGAGAAGCGCCTGTAATCCATTTTACTACTCTCTCTACACCCAAACCAAAACCGCTATGTGGCACACTACCGTATTTTCTTAAATCCAAATACCATTTATATTCCTCTTCAGATAATTGTTCATTCTTAATCCTTTCTAATAGCCAATCAAAATTATCTTCTCTTTGGCTACCACCTATAATTTCACCCGCTTTTTCAGGTCCTAACATATCCATAGCTAAAACTACTTTTGGGTCTTCAGGGTCGCGTTTCATATAGAAGGCTTTTATTTCTGTTGGGTAGCGGTGTATAATTAAGGGCTTATCAAATTGTTCCATAATAGCTTCTTCTTGTATAGCTCCGAAATCTTCGCCCCAAGGGAATGGTCTAATCTCTACATCTTCGCCATTTATTTTTTTAATGAGAGGTATATCATTTTTTATAAGCCAATCAACAGCTTCTGTATAGCTCATTCTATAGAAAGGTCTTTTTATCTTTTCTAATTTTGTAATATCTCTTTCTAATACCTGTAGTTCTCTTTGGCAGGTAGTTAAGCAGTACTGTACTATGTATTCTACCAAATCTTCAGCTAAGTCCATATCATCATTAAGATCGAAGAAAGCCATTTCGGGCTCTACCATCCAGAACTCGGTAAGGTGTTTTCTTGTTTTTGATTTTTCAGCTCTAAATGCAGGTCCAAAAGTATATACTTTGCCTAAAGCTAAGGCAGAAGCTTCGGCATATAATTGCCCAGATTGAGAAAGATATGCTTTGCCCAAATCGAAATATTCGGTTTCAAATAAGGTAGAAGTACCTTCGCAGGCATTTGGTGTAAGAATAGGCGAATCGACTAATTTGAATCCATTACCATCGAAGAAATCTCTTATTGCTTTCATAACAGCTGCACGAACACGCATAATAGCATGCTGACGAGAAGAGCGTAACCATAAATGGCGGTTTTCGATTAGGAAGGCATCGCCGTGTTCTTTGGGTGTAATTGGATAATCCTTAGAGTTTTGTATTAATTGTAAGTTGTTAACATCAATTTCGTAGCCCCCGGGTGCTTTCTCGGAAGCAACTACTTTACCTGAAACAATAATTGATGATTCTTGACCTAAGTCTTTAGATATTTCGAAGACTTCTTCGCTTACATTATTTTTGAAGACTACACATTGAATAATACTCGTACCATCTCGCAGAATAATAAAGTTTAATTTGCCTTTACCCGTTTTGTTATATACCCATCCACGCAAGGTAACATCTTGCCCTTCGTATTTGGCAATATCTTCTATATATATATAGCTTTTGTAACGCGATTCCATAAAATATTCCAATTGTTATAAGTTTAATTGCAAAAATATTAAAAAAGTCTATTAAAGTAAAATCATAAAACTTATTGTTATTTTATTATTGTCTTTTAAATATTTTAGTTTATTAAAAATATTATTTTTACTTTCGTGTCTTTAAATTTAGGATATGATAAATTAATGAGTATTGACTATAAAAAAAATTTAATCAATATAGTAGTAATAGTAGCATCACTCGGATATTTTGTTGATTTATATGCTCTTATTATCTTTGGTATAGTCAAAGATGCAAGTTTGATTTCTCTTGGAATTACAGATAAAATCGAACTTTTTAATGTAGGGAACTATATACTGAGAATGCAAATGTACGGTATGCTTCTTGGTGGTATAGTATTGGGTATATTAGGAGACAAAAAAGGTCGCTTATCTACATTATTTTTTACAATTATTTTGTATTCGTTAGCTAATATAGCAAATGGTTTTGTAACTAATATAGATCAGTACGCTATTTTAAGATTTATTGCTGGATTTGGATTGGCTGGTGAGTTGGGAGTTGGTATCACTTTGATTTCAGAAGAAATGAGCGCTAATGCACGTGGCAAAGGTGCTGGTATAGTATCTGGGGTAGGGATTCTTGGTGCGGTTTTAGGGTTTGTGGTAGCAGAGGCACTGCACTGGCGAGCAGCTTATTGGTTTGGAGGAGGAGCAGGGTTATTGCTATTGATTTTAAGGTTGATGGTTAAAGAATCTGAAATGTATAAAAATGCTGAAAAAGTGGGCGTTAAACGTGGCAATTTTTTAGGATTATTTACTAATAGGAAGCGATTTTTTAAATATTTATATGTAGTATTGATAGGAGTTCCTTCTTGGTATATTATAAGTGTATTGGCAATTAATAGCTCAAGTTTTGCTGAGAATGCTTTAAATATACAGGGAGAAGTTAAAAGTTCTGTATCAGTTATGGTGTTTTATTTAACAGCATCTTTTGGAAGTATTTTTTTTAGTTACTTGTCTGATAAAGTAAAATCAAGGAAAAAGGTACTAAATCTAATTTTAGTAATAGCATTAGTTTTCACAGCTACATATTTCTTTGTATTTAATTCTACGGCTTTTATTTTTTATTCAATAATAGCAGTGTTGGGATTTCTGATGGGCGGTTTATGGACAATTTTTGTATCTACTTCTTCTGAATTGTATGGTACTAATTTGAGGTCAACTGTAACTACTTCTACTCCCAATATAGTAAGAGGTGCAGTAGTTGTTATAACCTTATCATTAGATTATTTTACTCCAAAAGTTGGCCTATGGTGGTCTGGATTTGGTCTTGGCATAGTAATATATATACTTGCACTTATAGCAATATACAAAATCGAAGAAACTTATGGCAAAGAATTAGATTATATTGAGAGTTAAAATTACTATTTAGTATTGAAAATTAAAAAGATAGAACTGGATAGGTTTTATCTTTTTTTATTATGATTAGATTGAGTGTCGTTCTCGCATAATATTTGTGATACTATATGAATAAATAAATGATTAAGAATATAATAATATGGAATTGTAGTAAAAAATAATTTATATTTGCAGAAAACGACTTATCTGCGAATATGGAAAATTATATTTACAAGAAAATAAGTGGAAAATTTAATCATTTTAATAAATTGTACCGCAATAGTTAAGTTTGTACTAAATGGTTATGATAACTATTAGGATATCTCCTCAAATAGATAATTGCTCAATCTAAATATTAGTTTAAATTTAAAATTGATTAGGGGTTGGCTGTCCCGTAAGGGGTCGAACCTTAACTCTTCTGAGCCAGAATCAGATGTGTTGCCAATTACACCACGGGACATATTCTATTTACAAAAATAAATAAGAATTGTTTATTTTATATTAGTGTTATGATATTTTTTTATAAGAATTTAAAAATTTTCTGAAACTTTCGACTTCTTTTGATAACTTTTCCTTTGGCCCATATATTTTAAAATAGTATGGTCCTTCAGGTGTTGGTACTATTGACGCCAATACCATATAATTATCGGTCGGTGTACCTTCTTCTGCCATTGGGAAAGGCTTTATATTATAAGTGCCTTCGAGTATCAAATAAGTTATGTTGTTATTTAATTTCTCTTCTTTATCGTTAGTCAATTTTGTAAATTCTCCTTTCCATCTTTTAATATTATCGCTTGCCAAATCTTGTGTTCCGAAAAAGAAACCAGCTACTTTAAGAGATTTATCCGATTTCAAGGCATATTGCAATGCTCTCATAGATGAACTTGGGGTCTCTCTCTGCCAAGTATCGGGAGTAGTCAATTCTATTCCTGAAATCTGAACTGTGGGACTATTGAGCTCCTCATCACTCAATTTATTATTATCTACTAATTCATTCAAACCATTTTGTGAAGGCATATTGCCAGAATGAGGGTCAGTTTCCTGCGGAATTTCACTTTTATTTTGCGATTCATTTTCATTTTTAGAACAAGATACGCTAATCAAACAAGTCATAATTAATATAGCAAAGACTTTTTTCACTATTTTCCTCAAAAATATGTTATAAAATAATTTCTTAAACGTTTATATTTGATTGAAAGTATTCAATATTTATATATGTATATCAAATTAACTTTAAATAATTTGGATTTATGTTGGAAAGTATTATGTTTGTAACTTATAACGTGTAAAAGATTTTTTTTAATTTATTGGGAGTAACTAATATATGTATAAATTAAAACTTTTGTCTTTATTAGCATTTATACTGTTAATAAGCGGGGTTAGTTCTGCTTATAGTCTATCTCACTTTGCCTTGACAGGCACAAGTAGTGAAAATTTGACTATAACTATTCCTTATACCATCGAACCAAAGATAGGCAATGATCTACTAACAGCAGGAGACGAAATAGGAGTTTTCGACTCTGAAGGTAATTGTTGGGGTGCTGGCGCTTGGATTGGCGGCAATAATAGTATTGCGATATCTGTATTTGGTTTTGTAGAAGGAGACGAAAGTCTTGGAATACCTGATGAACCTGGTATGCCTGTTGGTGAATTGATGAAATTCAGAATTTGGGATAATGAGACCAACACAGAATATAATGTAGTTTCTGCTACTGTACAGTCTGGTAATCTTAAGTATGCTACTAATAAGATACTATTTCTGACATCATTGCAAGCATATTTAGTACCAGCAGTACCAAATATTACTAATCCAACGAATAATTCTGTTATGGTATCTCTATCAGGTAATTTGACTTGGGATGCTACTGCTAATACAGATAGTTATGACTATACATTATCAGCAAATAGTGATTTCTCAAATCCTCTATTAGATGGTAATACTACTAGCACAAGTGTTGCTTATACTAGTTTGAATAATGGTACGGTATATTATTTTAGAGTAAGAGGTAAGAATTCAGTAGGTAATGGTAATTATGCTACATCTACATTTACTACAATATTGCCTCAAGTTACTCTTACAAGTCCAGCTGATAATTCAAAAGCACAGCCACTATCTGGTACATTAAGCTGGAATACTGTAAGTGGAGCTACTGCTTATGAAGTTATAATTGCAACTGATATTGCTTTTAACAGTGTAGTAGCTAGCGAAACAACATCTTCTAATAGCTATTCATATTCAGGGTTACTTAATTATACAAACTATTATTGGAAAGTAAGAGCAAAAAATGGAGCTAATTTAGGCACATATTCTACTATATTTACTTTCCAAACATTATTAAGTGCACCAGTAATTACTAATCCTTTGAATAATGCTGTTGGGGTTGCTGTTTCTGGTAATTTTGCTTGGACAGCAGTAACAGGAGCCACATTCTATTCAATTCAAGTATCTACCGATGCGGGATTTGGTTCGTTTGTGTATAATGCTGCTAATGTATCAGCTACTAATTTTGCTTATAGTGGTTTAGCTAACAACACCACTTATTATGTAAGAGTAAAAGCTAACAATTCAGATGGTAGTGGTAATTGGTCATTAAGCCAATTCAAAACAGTAGTTGCTACCCCTACTAACATATCTCCTATTAATAATGCTTTTTCTCAACCTTTAAATGGCACTCTTCAATGGTCTTCAGTAACTGGAGCTACTGCTTATGAAGTTGAAATGTCAACTAATTCTGCTTTTACCAATATAATACTTTCTAATATGAATGTA
>JBDHXE010000075.1:0-10423 GCA_039810525.1 Chlorobiota bacterium
TTTATTTTTGTATGGAAATTGCAAATTCTTAATTTTATTTGTATTAACATATTCACTAAGCAAACCTTTAATATTAGCATCATTAAGCTTCATTTGAGGCATAAATTTAACTTGTATTACATTAGGAATAATATTTTCCGAATTAATATCTTGCGCTATGTATTTATTTTTAGCTAATATTTTATCGGATATTTTAAGCTCTTTCTTATTAAAAGTTTCGGATATTAAACCATAATTGGTAAATATTATTAAGACAAAAAACATTATAATAGAATTTTTGAAGTGTTTCATTAAGGCCTCATAAAATCATAATTTTTAAAAAATTGATTAGTAACGTAATAAATATAATTCATATATAGACATTTTATTTTTCTAAAAAGTAACAATATTTTTTTATTTTCAAGTTCTAAATATATTTAATTTGACAAATAATATGATTATGATTAGAGAAGAAAGTTTTTTAGTAACTGCGCGTAAATGGAGACCTCAAAATTTCTCCGATGTGGTTGGTCAAGAGCATATCACTAATACATTAATTAATGCTATCAATACTAATAGGATTCATCACGCTTATCTTTTCTGCGGTCCGCGAGGGGTAGGAAAAACTACAACCGCTCGAATTTTGGCAAGGGCTATTAATTGCCTTAGCCCAATAGAAGCAGAGCCTTGCAACAAGTGCAGTAATTGTATTTCAATTCTAGAAAATAAGTTATTAGATGTAATAGAAATAGATGGTGCATCTAATAATAGTGTAGATGATGTTCGTAAACTTCGTGAAAATGCTCGATATGCTCCTTCTACTGGTAAATACAAGATGTATATTATTGATGAAGTTCATATGTTGTCTAATGCCGCATTTAATGCACTTCTAAAAATATTGGAAGAGCCACCTTCTCATCTGATTTTTGTGTTTGCAACCACTGAACCTCATAAGGTATTACCAACTATAACAAGTAGATGCCAAAGATATGATTTTAAGCGAATGGAGCTAAGTGATATTATTAATCAATTGAAGTATATTTCTTCTAAAGAAGGTGTATTGATAGATGAAGAATCTCTTATGATAATTGCCAAAAAAGGTGATGGTTCGATGCGAGATTCACAGTCAATTTTCGATCAAATTTTAGCATTTTGTGGTAAAGAAATAACTATAGACAAAGTAAGTGATGCTCTACACTTAGTAGATTTTGATCTGTTTTTTCAATTAAATACTATAATTAAGTCTAATGATTTAAAAGGGCTTTTTGAATTAACTGAATCTATTCAAACTAATGGTTATGATTATGGCGAAATAATAAGTGGCTTAATTGAATTTTATAGAAATATAGTTGCTTTAAAAAGTACAAGTAATACTAAAGTAGTAGAACTTTCTTCTGAACAAATCATAAGACTAAATGAAGAATTAAATGATTTTTCAATAGATGATCTTATTAATATTATTAATAATTTAGTTAAATTAGAGCAAAACATTAAAAATGCTTCTCAGCCAAAGATTAAATTCGAGCTTTCTATGATGCAATTGTGTGCTATGGCTAGAATACCAGATATTAATAATTTAATCGATCTTCTTAAAAGAATTAGCGAAAATCCAGCATTAAATAATTTTAAGTTTGATACACCTATTAGTGTAGTAACAGAAAGTAGGGTAAATTATTCTGCTCCCAAAAAGACAATTAATAATAAACCTGAAGCAAAAATAGAGAATAGCCCTACATCTAACAAATTAAACGTAGTAGATAATATAGCTATTAGCTCTGATAATCAAAATATATTAAACAATAACGAAAGTAAACCGTCTACATTAGTCTCTGATAGTAGTTTTGACTATGCTAATAGTTCAACAGAAGATATTCTGATTGATTTATTTGGTGCCAGAGAAAATATTGAATAGTAAATTTGGTTATTTATGCTTGAAATTGGAAATATTGCGCCATTGTTTTGTGCTAGAATAGATGAAAATAATAAAGAGTATAATCTTAAGGATTATATTGGATCGTGGATAATTTTATATTTTTATCCTAAAGATCATACTTCTGGATGTACCAAAGAGGCATGTAATTTTAGAGATAATATGGCAAGAATAGCTAATTATAATGCTTTAGTTTTCGGTATTAGCCCAGATAGCATCTTGTCTCACAACAAGTTTAAAGACAAATTAAATTTAAATTTCACTCTAATACCTGATCCGAACAAAGAAATTTGTTCTCAGTATGGAGTATTGGGTACTAAGCAAATGTTTGGGAAATCTTATATTGGAGTAATTAGAACTACTTTTCTGATAAATCCAGAAGGGAAGATAGTAAATATATGGAGAAAAGTAAAGGTAGACGGTCACGTAGATGATGTAATTGCAAAGCTTGAAGAGTGTAAGAATAATGATTGATACTCATACACATTTAGATTCAGAACAATTTGATCTTGATAGAGATTTAATCATTAATGAATTATCTTCAAATAACATAGATAGTGTAATTATTCCTGCAATTAACCCTGATAATTTTGAAAAGGTATTGAATCTGTCAATCAATAATCACAATGTATTTTGTGGGATTGGGGTGCATCCTCATGATGCTGATGCTTATAATAGTGAAGTAAGTAAAAGAATAATTGAACTATCGAATAACAACAAAGTAAAAGCTATCGGTGAAATTGGGTTGGATTATTTTTATAATTTTTCTAGTCCAACACAACAAAAAAAGGTTTTCAAAGAACAATTAGAGATAGCAAAGTCTCTAAATTTACCTACTATAATACATAATAGAGAAAGTGATGACGATTTGTTAGCTATTATTAAAGAAACACAAGATGGTAGTTTACACGGAGTATTGCATTGCTTTTCTGGCGATAGTATTTTTTTGCAAAAAGCTTTGGATTTAGGTTTGAATGTATCTTTTACGGGTAATATTACTTTCAAAAAATTTGAGAACCAGGATGTAGTTACAAATGTACCTAACGATAGATTTTTCTTAGAAACGGATTCGCCATTTATGACTCCAGTTCCGTTTAGAGGTAAAAGAAATGAGCCTAAATATGTTAATTTAGTTGCTAAAAGGGTTTCAGAATTAAAAGGATTAGAAATTAAGGAGATTGTTGAAATGACAACACGAAATGCAAAAAGATTTTTTAATTTAGCATTAGTATTATTATTAATTACTTTTGGAACAAATTCATACGCTCAGAATCGTAATAATGATTATGATAATGACGATAATAATTATGAGGAAGCTCATCATCATAATTATGAAAAACCATTAGGTATAGGAATAGTATTTGCTACAAATACTATAGTCGAGTCTTATAATCCAAGACCAATGGATGTAAGTTACGAGGGCTTGATTTCTATAGGTGGTACTATTCAGTATAGTGTATTTGATTATTTAATTTTGACTGGTACTTATGGATATTCAAAGAATAAAAAGTTATTAGAAAAATATCCAGATATTAAAGATTTTAAGCCAAATATTCATCAACAAATTGAATTAACTTCAAACTTTGTAATTAATCCATACAGTAGAATTAATTTCTTCGGTATGCTTGGTTTGTCTTACTTATTAAATGATTATGGCGACCCACAAAATCCGGGTAAATCTAATAGTGAAAATAGCCTTGGTATTAATACAGGGCTGGGTTTTTATATTAATATACCTATAAATGGTGCAGGGTTATTTAATATAGTAGCAGAATGGAAACTTAATTTTATGCTTAATTCTACTAAATTAAATTATGACCCAAGAATAGCACCAGGCAAACCCGGTAGCACTGAACCTGTCGATATTAAGACATTTTTCTCAATGCCGAGAATTTCTCTTGTTTGGTTTCCAGAAAATTTAATTAAATAAAGCTATGATTAAGATATTAGATCACCCATTGGTTCTCCATGACATTTCTATTATTAGAAATGAATTATCGAATTCTTCTGTATTTAGAGAAGCTATTGCCCGTATTTCTTATCATTTAGCTATTGAAAGCTTGTATAATTTACAAACAAAAACTATAGAGGTTAAAACACCGCTTGAGATTACTCACGGCATTCAAATATCTACCGAAGTGGTATTTTTACCTATTTTACGTGCTGGATTATCTTTGCTCCATTCATTTTTGGAGATATATCCTGATGCTAAAATTGGATATAGCGCATTGAAACGTGATGAAAATACTTTTGAAATCGATGATTATTATTATTCACTTCCTAAACTATCAAAAGATACTAAGATCATTATTTTGGAAGTAATGCTTGCCACAGGAAATTCTGTACTGACCTTATTATCAAAATTGCAATTGGAAGGTATCACTAATATTTCAGTGGTTTCAATTGTATCTGCACCTGAAGGCTTAGAAAAGATAGCATCGTTATTTCCAGATGTAGAAATAATAACAGCCATTATTGATAGAGAATTGAATCCGCATAAATATATATTACCCGGTTTAGGCGATGCAGGTGATAGAGCTAATAATACTTTATAATTTGAATTTATGACCAATCATAGATTATACTTTGTAATAAAACATAATCTATGATTATGTTAGATAAAAGTTGATCGCTTAATTGAACTTTTTCAGAATTTTATCTAATTCTCCTGTTCTAACTATTTCTTTTACAGGTATTCCCATAGCAAACCCTAATTCATACAAGGCATCTTCTTCGTCGTGGCTAACTTTATGATCAAATAACGATCCAGAAGAATTAGCTATATAATAGCCAAATACTATAAGATTCTTTTTAAATTCGATAGCAACTTCCCTATCTAAACGATTATCAATCTTTTCTGCTATTTTTTTGAGATTATCTTTATTAGAATAATTATTTTTAGATTTACTTCTTACTCTTTCTATATCATAATTTGCAAGCAATTCAATCGCAATTTCTGAAGTGAAATGTTTTGATTTAGCTAATATTGATTTAAAAGCTTCATTTTCATTTTTATCAATTTTACCATCAATATCGGCTATATAACTAAAAACGTATTCAAAACTTGATTGGATATAATCAATATCTTCTTGGGAGAACTTTTCATTTAACATAATTTTACCACAATATATTTTTAAAATTACAAAGTTAATAATTTTTATAATAAAAGAAAAGATTAATTATTGAATTTAATATTTTGAAAAAATTCATAGTATTTTCGTATCTTTAATTAATAGAATTATTTATTTTGATATTTTAATGAAGGTAATTGAATCTAGCAAAAGGAAAAATGGGTTTGATGAGGACATACAGTCAGAGTTGATGTTTAAATTAAAATATTCTACTAATTCTTATGAAATGGAATTGATTTTTAACCAATTATATAATAATTTAACCAAAGTATTATGGAATAGTTTGAGTAGGAAGTATATTCCACCCCTCAATCACGATGAAATGAAAGACGTATTCCAAGATGCTTGGATTAAGATATTAGAATCTCGAAAACTATTTGATGATAATAAGAAAGTCTATACTTGGGTATATACGATTTTTAAAAATATGATTATTGATAGAATAAGATATTTTGATAGGAAAAAAACTCAAAGTATTGATAATAGTACTGATGATAGAGAGGATAATGTAATTCAATATAGATCTGATAGAAGCTCTGATGCAGATTTCACAATAGAGAAAAATGAGAAATTATTCCATATCAAAAAAGCTATTAATGAATTAGATGACGATATAGATAAAACAATTATTATTATGAGAATAGTAGAGCAAAAAAAATTAGATGAAATGAGTAAACTATTGAATCTGCCAATAGCAACTATTCACTATAAATTGACTAAAAGCTTAGATAAACTTAGATTAAAATTAAATTTTTTATTAAATTAATTCATAATAAAAATGGAAAATAATTACGACAATATAGAGCCGCAGCATCAGGATGTTTTCAATTTAATTCAAAATGAATTTAATAATGAAAATATTAGTGATGAAATACAATCTATGGTAAAACGAAAGATTAATAATACGGATTTTACTTCTTTCGTAGGTAACTCTTCTATTGCTACTATTGTAGGCAATAGCTCTATGTATATTTTAGGTGTAATTGTTGTAGCAGGTGCTTTAACTCTATATTATTTTATGAATAGTTCCGAAAATTCGACTGATGTAAATAATAAAAAATATAGCACAATAGAAAATAATGATGTACCACCTAATATGGCTAATGGTATTGATACAAAAGGTGATATTTCAGAAAATAAAAGTCAAAGTGTTAATAATAAGGCTTTAGATTTGGCTGATAATAAGGACAAAATTGTAAAGAAATCTAAAGATTCTGAATTATTAAGTTTGGAAACACAGGAGTATGAGCATTCGCAGTCTATAAGTTTGCATTCTGATATTGAAGATGAGTATGTATCTGAATCATTTAATAAAATTGCAAAAAATATTGGTTTTCAATTTTTTGATAAAAGCAATAAGGAGTATATAGAGCTAAGAAGTGGTGTGCTGCATGGCAAATTTAATAATGATAATGTGGAGTTTTCTTTTATTTTAAAGTTCTCTAAGGTTTATAGGAACAAAATTACTGCTATTTTGAAATACAAGGTAGTAAATACTACTAATAGTTCGCTAGATGTAGAAAATCTATTTTATAGTAGTCTTTCTTCTGAATTAAGAAAATTTTTCTAAGAGAAAAAATGAATATTAATTTGTCTAAAATATTGCTGTATTTGCCTTTGTTAATTGTTTGGTTATTTATTATTCAGAGCGAGGTATATGGTGCAACCAAATTTAGAATAAGCAAATTGCCAGATTTTGATAAATTAGTATGCTTAGATGAAGATTCTTCTTATATTGAGTTTGAAAACTTTTCGTTTAAAGATGCAATAATTGATTCTATGCTGATAATAGGCACTAATGCTAATGATTTCAGAGTAGAAAATATGGTTAATATTCAGATACCAAGATTTCAAAAAACGAAAATTAATATAGTATTTAAACCACTTAGTGATGGTATTAAATCAGCTAAAATTATAATTTTTTCTACTGAATTGGAGAATAATTATTTGGGTACCACTATGGTAGGTTTGTATGCCGAAAAATATTCATTCCATTTGGATTTTAGTAAAGGTATTATTGATTTTGGTGAAGTAGAACCTGATTCTATAGCCGAAAATCAAGTATTAGTCAAGAATACTGGTAGCTTAATTATTGAATTTCCTAAACTTCCTATTAAGGTAGGTAATTTTGAAATATTTGATATAATTCCTAAAGTATTACAGCCATATCCGGATTCACCAAACGTAGGTATATTTAAGATTCGCTTCAAATCTTCTGACGAAGGAGAATATAGTAATGAAATTAAAATCTTTGATTTATGTGGTAATAAATATTCGTTTAAAGTAAAAGCCAAAGTTAAGAAAAAAGAAATTAATATTGATACTGTCAAATTGGCAGTTGGCAGTTACAATGGTAATACTGGCGAGGATATAACAATTACTTTTAAAATCATTAATTACTATATACTTAAATCACAAAATGCTGATAAACTTTACTCGAAATTTAAATTTAATAGTACAATTCTGCATCCAATAGATAATACTCCTGTAGGGGAATTAGAGGGAAATAATAGAGTAATAAATTTAGATCTTGATATAAGGAACGATAGTATATTTACATATAAATTCAAAATAGCCTTAGGCAATGATTCTATTTCTAAATTAGTATTGTATGATACATATTCTCCAAATTACAATCGCAACATTGAAAATATTTCTGGTGATTTAATTTTGGATAATTTATGCAACTCTTCTGGTGTTAGGTTAGTAAATTTAGATAATACTATCAATTTTGAATTACAAAAGATAAATAATGATGTAGCTGAGCTAAATTATGAGTTAATTGAAGATGGATTAACCAAAATTTTTGTTTATGATTATTTTGGTAATTTAGTTCAAATTGTAGAGGATAGGAATCTGAGCAAAGGACAATATCGTAGTACTATTAATTTAAACAAATTCGGTGTTGGTATATTTTATATATTACTCCAGACCCCCACTTATAGAAAATCAATAAATCTGAATCTTGTACGATAATTTTTCGATTTTTTTCGTTATTTTACGTATTTTGAAACAACAGATATTGTAAAATATGTGTAAAATTGTAAAAATTATTGTTTTTATATTACTAATAAGTAATTCCTTATTATGCAATAATGATGATTATTTAGGCTTAAATCTGAACTATTATAATTTTTTCAATTTTGCTGATTTTAAAGAATTGCCGGGTGTACCAAATTGCTGTCCACGTTTTAATTACGGTTTTGATAATAATCTTGGCTTGCAGATATTCTATAGGGATCATATTGATAGTGATTTTTATTTCCAATTAGGTGTAGGGTATTATAGTCTTTCGAGTAAATTCCAATCTAAAGAAAATGATACTTTTGGTTTGAAAGATGGTTATATTAATGGAGAGTTTACTCATTATTTAAATGCTAATATTGAATTAGTCAACTTCTCTCCTTCTATTTCATATTTTTATAATAATTTTAATTTTAATTTAGGGTTAGGGTTTGCTTATTTCTTAAATAGAAACTATAATCAAAGAGAACAGATTACTCAGCCAGATAATAGAGGTACCTTTTTAGATTCACTTGGTAAAGATAGTGGAAGTAGGATTAGAAATTCAAATAGTGGAAGTTTTAATGATGAAAGAAATTTATCTTTATCGGTAATTCCTCGATTAGCATACACTTTAGAATTGAATAAAAATAAATCTATTTTTATAGAGCCAAGTATAGCATTAGAGTACAATCTCTTTGATGTATCGAAGAGTATGAATTGGAGTTCGTTCAATATAAGTGCTGGTATATCTCTAATATTCAAATTAAATAGTGATAATGAATTTACTATTTACCAAACAATACCTATTGATAGTATCAAACCATTACCATTAGATACTTTACAACATATCAATAATAGATCATTAGATTTTGTTTCTGATTTTGAGAAAGCATTTAAACCAATATATATTAATACTATTGATACTGTGGTTTCTAATATCCAAAAATTTGATAATATGAATACTTATAAAAAAGGTAATACTATAATCGAATATGATACTATGGTAATAAAGAAAAAATTAACAATACGTAGAACTAAGTTTAGGTATGATACATTAGGGATTGATAAGAACAAAGAATATTTTAAAACTAAAATTCTTGATAACAATAATAAAGAAGTTAAAAATATTATTATTAATGAAACCTTACTTACTATAGAGACGCCATTATTGAATAAACTCTTTTTTGAAAAGAATCAATTAGATATATCTCAGAATATTATAAACAACGATATTGATTCGATACCTTATAATAATTTATTTAAATTACTCAAAGCAAGATATAAGATTTCTAAAAATAAGATAATAATAAAATTACTGGAAAGCAATGGTAGTAGTACTGATGATTCGATAAGAATACATAATGTATATAATTATTTATATAATAATCTAAATTATAATAAAAATGATATTTCTATAGAAAAAGATAATGTTTTATACAATAATTATAAAGGTAGTTTATCAGTAATTGAATTAGAAACTAATGATTTAAAAGAACCCTATATTACTATTGATACTGTAAAACGTTTATTGAATGAAGAACTTATAATTAAAAGTGATTATAATATAAAGAATCCTATTATAAATTATAATATCAAAATTTATGCGGATACTTCATTAATATTCGATACTAATTATAATAGTATCCAAGTAGTTCATTTTGATTTAAACGATATTTTAAACTTTATTGATTATTCTACAAGTTATTTGAGATTTGTCTTTACAATTAATTCACAAAATGAGAAGTGGAGTGATGAGAGAATTATCCGCAATACATATCATAGTATTGACAAGTCTAGTCTGTTTAAAGAAAAAATACCACTGATCTCAAAAAAAATAATAGTGAATTTTGATTACAATTCCAATATTTTATCAAAATCAAATATCGAATTTGTACAAGCTATCAACTCTAATATTAAGGGTAGTGCGAATGTTACAATTGTTGGATATACTGATGATGTAGGTAATTCAGAATATAATAAGAACTTATCTTTGCAAAGAGCAATTGAAGTAGGCAAATATATTACTAATGGGAATATAAAAATTGTGGGCGCTGGTATTAACAAAAAATATCTCTCTAATAAGACTCCAGAAGGAAAGTTTTATTCGCGTTCAGTTGAGATTATAATTTCAGATAATTAATAATTTTTAATAAAATTGTTAATTCTACTATAATTTTGAGACAAAATAAACGTCACATTCGCATTGTATTAATTAATTAATTCAATTTTATTTATGAAATCAAAATTTAAGCTATATATTAGTATAGCAATAGTTGCGCTATTATCAATTTTCTTAGTAGTCCAAAAAATAATAAGTAATAAAGATAAGGTCAAACCAAATCAAAAAAGCACTGTAAATACAATACTCAATGTAAAT
>JBDHXE010000076.1:0-10355 GCA_039810525.1 Chlorobiota bacterium
TACTTTGCCAGAGATATTAAAATAATCTATTAATAGGCTTGAATTAGTAGTATTATATACTTGTTTATATGTGACTTTTAATATATTATGCCCATTGTATAATTCATTGCTATTTATATTTATTTGTGTAGTATCTCTTTTAAATCCTGTAAATTTCAGATTATTATTAATTTTATTATTAATATCAAAAATAAGATTATAGTATGCTATTCGTTGAGGTAGATTATCATCACTATTAATGGAATCTTGTAGAGAGCTATATGATAGTTTTATGTTGAGTGGTTCATTATATTCAAAGAGCGGGTTAATATTTTGATAGTTAATTAGAAAGTCAGCTGGTGTAGTGTCATTAGGCAAGCCATTCTTTTTAGGAGTAAGAACACCCCAAAACCAACCCTCTCCTTTCACTGTTCTTGAATCAAAATGACTGCTTTTGTTAATATCGCTTACAAAATAGTCGCTAATAAATAATGAGCCTGTGCTATATTTGATATCTTTTTCGATGTGTTTATTAATATTGATTTTTTCAGAAATCTCTCCTTCATGGTAGTTGATGTCTTCCCATATCAAACGGCTACCTTTGTAATTATCTTTACAGGTTAAAAAGTATGCTTCTTTGTCTGTATAATTTTCATAATATGTTGTATCTCCATAAGCTCTACTACCCATAAAAATAATAGAGTCATTTTCATTAATTATACCATCGTGATCGATAATATAAATTGGTATTTCGCTTCCTCTCTGATATAGAACTAATTCCGCAGAGTTCCTATTTTTCCAATTTGGCATACTATCTAATACATCTTTGAGTAATATAATGGCTGGAGTATCTTGTGAGGTAAAGAATTTTAGATAGTCACTATTAGGATCGAACCAAGTGTTGGATAAGAGTTTATCTTTGTTTGGTCTGAGTCTTAAATTTTCTATGTGTTCAATATTTACAAAATCTTCAAAAAATTCAATATCTCTTAGTGATTTTTTTTTATTAATTTCAATAGTATGTTTGTAAGGTATATTAATAGTGATAGGAGCTTCTTGATTATTAATTAATGAAGCTGGGATTGAAACATTAATATAATTAATATTTCTAATCTTACCGCTTGATATACTAATTCCATTATTCATAAAATCGTAATATGGTAAAATACTATCTACAGCGATTTTAAAATTATAAGAGCTATCTATTGGATTAAATTTATCTTTTGCTGCATACTTGGCTGATAAGTCATTATAGATAGTTAATTTGACTCCATTGTTGCTTAACCCTATATTGTAAGATTGGGTAAAGGCTTGATTTAAGCAGAAAATAATAAAAAATAAGCTTATTATAAATTTCATTTTTATTTCACAATTTTGAAATTAAAGACTTAAAGAAATAAATCAAATTGTATATTAATTATTATATATAAACAAAAAAGCCGTTGATTAAGTTACAACCAACGGCTTTGTAAATAAAAGGTTATAATTATCTACGTGTCTCGCCACCAAATTGCTTCTGTCTATTTTGGTGATTTTCTTCTTTTAATGTAAAGAGTAATTTTTTGCTAATTTCTTCGGCAATAGCTCTTTGAACTTGATCGCCAGAAGTCATATATTCTTCTATAGCAGTTTCTACTCTTGTTCTAATAATTTCGGCAGTATTACCAACTAATGCGTTAGCTAATTGATGGATATCTACTTGTTGGCTACGTAATGCTTCTAATTGGCTACGATTAGCATCTTCCATTTTTTTCAACATTTTGTCCATTCTTTCTTCTTCTTCGGTATACATCAAAGTTACAGCAAGTAGTGAAAGCATTGTAAATTCGAGCGTAATGGCTAATAATATGAATGAAGGACGTGTAGAAGGAATAAATTTGAGACCTCTCACACCAACTGCAATAATAAGGAATGCTGCACCGCCATAAGCTAGACCAGTTACTACATTAGAGTACTTTTCGGTAAAGTGATGAGACATATACAAACGGAATCCTTTTAAAGCATGCATTCTGTTTCTTCTCCAAATAAGTGCATTTTTGATATCATTGATTTCAATCACCACAAATTCTGAGAAGAATTCTTTTATTCTACCATAAATTGCTTCATTTCTGAAATATAAAATATCGGTATCATCATCAAACATATCATCAAATTTTGCTGATTGGAATGGTGAGGCAATATCTTCGGTCATAGTTCTATCCCAAATAAGTCTAAAGGATGATCTTACTTCGGATACTTCTTTTTCTCGTAATTTATCATCAGGCATTATTAGCAATTCTATAATTTCATCATTAAATCCAGTCTGAACACGCAATTTAACTTTGGTAGCATCAATCTGTCTATCAAACAATACTGCTAGGAATCCAAGTGTAGATGGCATAAACATAGTAAGTATCAAAGTAACCAAAATAGAAAAAATAGCAGCTAAATATGCAAAGCCTATCCAAGGCTCTAATATAATAGCTTCTTCTCCTAAGCCAGCAGCCTTGGCATACCATTCACCGCTTGTTTTGAAATATCCATTATCTGTTTCATTACGAGTTTTGAATGTAAAATCAAATATGTATTCTTTGTTTACCATTTTGGCAGATACTTCTTTGCCAGATGCTTGGGCTACATTTTCTTTTGCAGTAGAAGCCCAAACTAAATCATTAAATTTGACAAAGCCCATCTTTGTTTGTAATTCTTGTGATGGTTGGAAAAGAGGTACTACAAATGATGCTATCAAATTAGGCATCACTGTGTAGAAAAAAATCCAGAAAAATACAACAAACATAGCTAGTACAACCAAGATATGCTGAATACCAACTTTGTATTTCTTAGTCTTTGTTGAAAAATTTTGTATTGTCATAAGAACAAACCCCCAAAATTATTAATATTTTAAAATTAAAACTTTATATATTTTCTTCTAAATCAATTTTTAAAATTACAAAAAATTATTTAATTACACTTAATAAATTTTTCATATTCTTTTTGTAGAGTAATGCACTTTCTTTACATTTTGAATATTTTACAATTAATATCAGAACACTTCGTATTAAATACTATGAAAACAAGAGCCATATCAGCAAAACTATGTAGTAAGTCAATCGGCACTATTCGTGGCGGTTCTTTCATATCATTTTCGATGCTTAATCTCACCTTATTGGCTTTCATAATCTTTTTGAGCCGTTCGTCATATCAACACTAGCAAATTTATTAATTTTTTTTCATTTAAACAAATATAAAAAATCAAAAAATTAAATTTATTTTAAAAATTATATAAAAGGATTTATTTATGAATTCATTAAAAAATATTCATTATTCCTCAAATTTTGTTGATAGTAAAGATGTGCATACTATATTAGGCAAATATATGCTGGCTGATGGCTTTGATTTTGTTTTAGATTTAGCTGCAAGCAAGGGCTCAATCATTAGAGATGCTAAAACTAACAAAGATTTTATAGATTTCTTTTCATTTTTCGCTTCTATGCCAATTGGTATGAATCATCCTAAAATGAATAACGATAATTTTATTAAAACTATTGGTGAAATTGCTTTGAATAAGCCTTCTAATTCAGATGTATATACTTCCGAAATGGCTACTTTTGTTAATACATTTTTTAAATACGCTGTACCTGATTATTTCAAGAAAGCATTTTTTATAAGTGGTGGTGCTTTGGCTGTAGAAAATGCTTTAAAAACAGCTTTTGATTGGAAAATTAGACAAAATTTTAGAAAGGGATATACTTATGAACGTGGTAATAAAGTTTTACATTTTCTACAATCATTCCATGGTAGAAGTGGATACACAATGTCGCTAACTAATACAGATATGAATAAAGTAAAGTATTTTCCAAAATTTGAATGGCCAAGGGTATTAAATCCAAAAGTAAAATTTCCTCTAAATGATGAAAATTTGAATGATGTAATTGAAAGAGAAAGACTTTCAATAGCACAAATTAAGCGTGCCTTTATGGATAATAGAGATGATATAGCTTCTATTATTATTGAGCCTATTCAAGGCGAAGGTGGTGATAATCATTTTAGAAAAGAGTTTTTACAAGAATTAAGAAATCTTGCAGATGAAAATGATGCTTTATTAATATTTGATGAAATTCAAACAGGGGTCGGTATCACTGGCAAATGGTGGGCGCATCAACATTATGATGTAAGACCCGATATTATGTGTTTTGGTAAAAAAATGCAAGTATGTGGTATAGTAGTAAATGAAAGGATTGATATCGAACCGGATAATGTTTTCAAAGTACGTAGTCGTATTAACTCTACATGGGGTGGCAACTTGGTTGATATGGTTAGATCTACTAAATATTTAGAAATTATCAATGAAGATAATTTGGTCGAAAATGCTAAAAATATGGGAGAGTATTTAATCAAGAAGATGAGTAGTATTGAAGAAAATTACCCGGGTCAAATTTCAAATATTAGAGGCAAGGGTCTATTTGCATCTTTTGATTTGAATAATACTGAACTAAGAAATAAATTTATTAAAGAATGTATGAATAATGGTTTATTAATTCTATCTTGTGGTGAGAAATCTGTAAGATATAGACCAGTACTGGATATAGACAAAATTACTATTGACAAAGGGTTCGATATTATTAGTAACACATTAAAAGCTTTATAGATAATTGTAGCTATACCGTATGAGGCGACTCATAAGTCGAGAACTATAAATTTATTAATCGTATTTGCTGATGAGGCTGTCTCATAAGTTAACAAGTAAGAAATTAATTTAATTCTCTAGATGTCCTACACTTCCAAAAGTGTAGGACAATTATATCTTGCAAACTTTTTATTTTCACAGACTTACGTGGCTTGCTCTTTTGTTATTTTTTATTATTTTTCCTCAATTCCTAATATTTTCTGGTCTCATTTTTTAATAGTAGATAATATAATATTAATTAGTATAGATTTTTTATAATTTCAGTTTTTATTTTTTACTGACTTTTGTATTAATTGATGATATTTATGTATAATACATATATTATACTTATCTATTTTAATATATTATTATTTAGTTGTTGTTTAATTTGAAAAGTTTTATTAATTTAGCTTTATTTTCTAACTTGTTTGAGAAAAAGTTGTTCAAAATTTGTATTATATTGTTAGTTCTATCGATCAATTTAATCTGGGCACAAGATACCCCTAATAGCAAACTATCTTCTTACGAAGGATTGAATTTTTTAATAGGTTTTATGGAGAACGAGTCTAATATTGCTGATCCAACCAAATTATTAGAGCAAAAGGTATTTATTGCGGCATCAAGGAATGCTAATATAGAAGTAACTATGGGTAATATGTTCCCTGCTATGAAATATCAATTATTAGCAGATCAAGTAATGAATTTAGATGTACCTAAAATATATGAAAATTCAAATTCAGAAGTTATTCAGAAGAACTTGATAGAGATCAAATCTGATGTCCCAATTACTGTTTATTGTTTTTCTTCTATTCCACGCTCTACTGATAGTTATACAGCTATACCTATTGCTAATTGGGGCAAAGAATATAGAATAGTATCTATAGCAAATGATCAATATAACAAAATTACACTTGACTCATTACGAGATCTTACTCCTCGGTCATCAGAATTTATGGTTATGGCTGCTTATGATGATACTGAAGTATATATTACTCCTAAATCACTGACTCGTAAGCAGATGCAAGTAGATCAAACTTATAAAGTAGTACTAAATAAAGGACAAAGCTATTTGGTACAATCATGGCAATTTCCAAGAGGTATGGGTGATTTATCTGGATCTGTTGTAAAATCTACTAAACCTATTGGTGTTTTATCTGGTCATGTAAGAACTGCTTTATTACAAGGATTTGTAGAGCAACCTCCTGATTCGAAAGATCATATTATAGAAATGCTTCCCCCCGTAAGCTCTTGGGGTATGAATTATTTGACTATACCTTTTGGCACTAGCCCTAATAAAGGCGACTATTTTAAAATTATAGCTAAAGATATTGGCACTAAAATTAATGTAATAACTGAATCTGGTACAGAGCAGATAAATTTTATTGGCAACGAAACAGTAAAAGTAGTAACTGGTATCAACAAACCTACTCAGTGGATATCGAACGCTCCGATATTATTAGCTCAATTTATGTGTCGCTCAGATGATACGTTAGAAACTCATTATTACGATCCATCTATGGTAATAGTACCGCCTATTGAGCAGTATGTATCTAAAGTAATATTACAAGCCCCAACTGAAGTTTTCCAATATGTAGATGGAGAAAAATTTACCAATCATTATATTAATATTATTGCTGATTCGGCTGCTATGTCGTCTCTTAAATATAACGATGTATCTATACAAGCTATTTCTAATATAGCTGACCAAGAATTTCTTACTACCAATCTATATTGGGCTAAAATAGAAATAGGAAAAGGACGGCATATTTTAAAAGCTGACAGCGGTAAGTTTTCTGGAATTATTTATGGTATAGGTAGATATGACTCATACGCAATGGCGTTAGGCTCTTCTTTGCAAAACCCATTTACTAATGACAATATACCGCCTGTACTTTCCTATTCAGATTCTTGTGATTGTCTAAATGGCATTATTTCAGATGAAATATCTGAGAAGAGCTATGGTATTTATTATGCTTATGCAGTAACAGATTCTACTAATAACTTTAATGTCGTTTTTGATCCATTTGCACCAAATATGACTGAAATTCATTTTACAGCTTGCACTATTGATAAATCCAAAGATGGCAAGCTTATGATAGAATATATGGATAAAAATGGTAATACGCGTATTTTCAAATATAATTACAATGCGAGAAATATTGCTTATAATAGTAATATTTCTATTGGTACTATTGATGCTAAAGATTCTATTTGTATTGATTATAAAATTACAAATAATGGTAATAGTGATAGAGTTTTAGAATTTGCTAATATATTTAATGATAAAAGAATTACCTTAGATAAAAGTATAATTTTCCCTATAGTCATTAGAGCTAAAGAAACAATTAGTCTGAAAGTATGTATTAATGGTAGTGGTGAAGCATCTACGATTACTGGAAAATTAGCTTTGGACTTTGGTTGTGCAATACGAGATACTATACCAATTATTGGCAATATAATTTCTATTAATATGTATGCCGAGCCATACGATTTTGGTAAAGTTCTATTAGGTGATACTGTATGCAGTAATATTAAATTAATAAATAATAGCAGTATTGATATATTGATAAAGGGTTTATTGCATAATAGTAATTTACAAACGTTTATTATTAAAGATACGAATTCTCTATTTCCTTATAATTTAAGATCTGGTGATACTCTGCTTATTAATATTTGTTTTGTTCCTAATGATAGAGTGGATTATTATAGCGAAATAAAATTTATTACTGAATATTCATTTACAATTCCTACGTATGTAAAAGGGTTAGGTGCAGCTCCAATTATTCCATCTGAAGAAATTGACTGGGGTAAACGTAGGGTAGGTACTACTAACGACAGCTCAATAACTATATACAATAATGGTAATTATATTGGAATATTAAATTTCATTAATTTCTTAAGCAAGAGTATTGATGATACTAATTCAATTACGCTTTCTAGCATAAATAACCTATCTATAAATGAGTTTGATTCGAGTGCTATCAATCTTAGCTTTAGACCTTCTTTGGTTGGAAATTATAACTTAGAAGCTGAATACTCTACTAATTGGAAACAACATCAAAATGTAATAATTTCATTAAAAAGTATTGGTACTTTGCCTATTATTAAGACAAATGATTTTGTGTTTGATACTACCGAAATTTATAATATTAGAGATTCAATTGCATTTATTGTAGCAAGTCTTGGTAACGAGAAATTAAATATAGATTCTATAGTGGCTATCCAAGGTGATAGTAATTCATTTGAAATTGATTACCTGAAATTGAAAAATATCTCAATTTTAGAAAATAATAATTTGAGTATTCCTATTCGATTTTTACCGACAAAATTAGGTTATCACGAATTAATATTAGAAGTAACTCACGATGCAAATCCAAACTATGAAAGAAGTAAAAGTTATATTAAGATATCTGGAACAGCAGTAGAACCGACTAATTCGGACATAGAGATTTCGATAATAACAAATCAAACTTATATCTGTTTATTAGACACTGCTATTGTCAATATTAAAAATAATGGTAAAAGCAATGTAGATATTTCTAATCTTAAAATAAATGCAGATACTAATATCATATTAACTAAAATTTTAGATTTTCAGCCATCTACAATAAAGCCAAACGAAGAGAAGAGTTATAAAATATTGGTATATACAGAGAAAAATAAAGGAGGTAAAGTAAAAGTTATTGCTACTTTCTTTGATAATTTAGAAAAGGAAATAGACTTTGATTATTATCCAACTGTCAATCAGCTTAGTATTGATTTAAAGAATGATATTAAGTACTCTGTAGGTGATACAGTAGTATTGTCTATCGAGGGTGAATATCCTAATAGAAGTGATCACAATGTCAATTTTTATCTAAAATTAGATATTAAGAACGAATATTTATATTTAATAGATTTTCCTCATACAGTTGATATAATTACCAATAATGGAGTACAAACAATTGATTTAATAGTCAATCAGCACTCAGATTATATCGAATTTATATCGGACGAATTAATCAAATTAGACTCTAAGGCAGCGTGGAAATTTGACTTAAAGTTTTTAGGATTATTGAGTCCAAGTAAAGATAGTGTTTGGAATATTAGTTTTACTTCTGATAGGTGTTTTGATGCAGTAACTGAGAATATAAGTTCAGAATTAAATGATATTTGTGTATTTAATGTAAGGCATATTAAATTAATCACTGATATATTTATGACTAATATATACCCTAATCCTATAAAAGAGAGAATTAATTTGAAGGTTATAATGCCAGAAGATGATAATATTGAAATAGACATATTTAATGAAAAAGGTGAAAATATTATAAAAAATAAACTTTTTTCTTTGAAAAAAGGAATACATTTCGTAAGTTTAGATTTTGGTAACGTACCAAATGGATTGTATTTTTTAAATGTTCGAAAAAGAGATAAAATAAATAATTTAAAATTTGTTAAAATTAATTAAAATGGAGTAATTTTTATGGTAAAAAGATTTGTACCATTAGTTCTTGCCCTTGGTGTTTTTATATCTAGTATGGTTATAGCTCAGGATTTATCCAATCCCTTGCTTCCAACATATAAGAGACCACCTATATATATTGGTCCGGTATTTGGATATAACCGTTCTATGCACTCAGTTGATTTAGCTTCGTTTGATGAAGCTATATGCCCTCGCTTCAAAGATGGAGATGCCAATGGTTTTTACGTAGGTTTATCATGGGAACAAATGTTAGGGGATTTAGCTAATTCAAACTCATCTTTCATAGTACGTGTATTGTATAATTCTATGCCAGCACACTTAGAAACATCAGAAAATCCAATTCCTTCTTTGGTAACAATTGTAGATGCTCAAGGTAATCCAGTAGACGAAACTATTCTGAATTCCTCAACAATTCATACCCAAGAAATTAAATATTCTATGATTACTGGCGAAGTAATGTATAAGCTTAACCCTATTGCTAATGTACCAATTGGTTTTACAATTGGGCCTACTTTTGATTTTGCTATGACTAAAACTCAAGATCAAAGATATCAATTAATTCAACCTTTGGAAGCACAGTTTAAAAGAAATTCTTCTGCTGTAGGCCCTGATGGACAACCATATAAATATGTAGATAATGATAGAACTATTATTATCAAAGAAGGTGATATCCCTGAATCGTCATCATTTAGATTTGGTTTAAAAGCTGGTATCCAATATGAAATAATTACAGCTAGTAAAATGTATATTGTACCTGCTATTTATTATAACTTTGGTGTTACTAACCTTAGCTCAAGAGAGAATTGGAGAGTAAACGCTCTGCAAATGGGTGTAGATATCAGATTTGCTTTATAATTTGCCAAATTTCCTTAAAAATATATCTAAGCTACTTGAATGAGTAGCTTTTTTTTTTGTTTATTATTTTAAAAATATTGATGGTTTATCGCTTAAAAATTATTTAATTTCAATAAAATAGGAGTAATTATTTCTATAATTATATTTAGCAAATAATTATTTTGAAATTATTATTTTAGAGAAAAAAGTGTAATGAACAATAGTATAGAGAGAGTAATAAGTGAGTGTGATCCCGCCGGGACTCGAACCCGGGACCACTTGATTAAAAGTCAAGTGCTCTACCAACTGAGCTACGGAATCTCATTAGCTCTACAAGTATAGATTACAAAAGTAACACTAATTTTTAAATTACGCAAGTGATAAATTATTTTTTTGCAAAATTTCTTCTGTATGAGGTAAATTTAGTATTTG
>JBDHXE010000077.1:0-10313 GCA_039810525.1 Chlorobiota bacterium
ATATAGAATGCTTTTATGAGAATTTCAATGCTATATGCGAGGTAACTTTACTTTCTAATAGGTCTCAATGGTATAATGAAGGACAACCTGTAATGAGACACATTAGGGATTTTGAAAACATACACTCTGATAAAGAAACTTATTGTCTCTTTATTGCACCAATACTTCATAGAGATACCATAAATACATTCTGGATATCTGTCAAATATGAGTATGAAGGGAAGAAACAAAAAATTATTCCAATTTTAACATCTCAATTCGTTCAATTACTTGAAATTTTAAAAGATAGTAAAAGGAAAGGAATATTTTTAACCCATCAAAAGTTAAAAGAACTTTATGATTCCATTTTAAATATAACGAATAAAGTAAATAACTCTGAAGAATGGATTAAGACAATACCTGAACTAATAGATGTTTGGCAAACAACAATAGTAGCATAATGATTTTAAATACTATACACAAAGGGGATTGTATAAAAGTAATCAATAATCATATTGAAGAAGATTCTATACATTTAATCTTTGCTGATCCACCCTATAATCTTTCAGGTAGTTCTCTAAATCTTAAAAATAACAAAACTGGTGGTGCCTTTTATAAAGTTAACGAAAAATTGGATACTTATAGTTATGAAGACTATTTGAAATTTACTTCTGATTGGATAAGTACCTGCTATAAAATTTTAATTGATAGTGGAAGTCTCTATGTATCGTGTACCCAACATAATATTGGTGAAATTATCATTGAGGCAAAAAAAGTTGGTTTTAAACTTAATAATATCTTGACTTGGTATAAAGTAAATGCTATGCCAAATATAACTAAACGAACTTTTACACATTCTACAGAATTTGTATGCTGGTTTGTTAAAGGTAAAAAGTGGACATTCAATTATGAAGAAGTCAAGAAGTTCAATCCAAATAAAACTAAGGACGGGAAAGATAAACAAATGAGGGATTTTCTTGACTTCATAGAAATTCCTATAGTTCAAGGTAAAGAAAGGTTAAAAGCTACAAATGGCAGAGCGTTGCATCCAACCCAGAAACCTGAAAAACTATTGGAACTAATTATAATAGCCTCAACTAATGAAAACGACATTGTACTTGATCCATTTTTCGGTACGGGAACTACGGGTATTGTTGCTAAAAAACTAAATCGTAATTGGATAGGTATAGAAAGCAATTCTGAATATTACAAAATGGCTGAAAAACGTTTATCTATTAATGAAAAAGAAAATGTCTAATATAATATTGGAAATGGGAAATTGTATTGATTTACTGAAGGAGCTACCCTCTGAAAGTATTAATCAAATTTTTGCTGATCCTCTTTATAATCTATCTGGTGCAACTTTTCAAACCGTGCAAAGTGGTAAAATGGTAGCGTGTGATAAAGGTGCTTGGGATATAATTGATGATATTCACGAATTTAACGAATTATGGTTAAAAGAATGTATAAGAGTATTAGCAAACGATGGAACGATTTGGATTTCAGGCACCTTACATAATCACCCTTCAGTCGGTGTTATACTTAAAAAACTAAATTTGTGGATTATTAATGATGTAATCTGGTTTAAAAGGAATGCTGCACCTCTTTTATCTAGAAACAGACTTGCACCATCAACAGAATTAATTTGGGTTGCTAGTAAATCTAAGAAGTACTATTTTGATTATGAAACTGCCAAATCAATAAATGGTGGCAAACAAATGCGCAATCTATGGGAAATAAATGCTGAAAGACATAAAACGAAGCATCCTACAGAAAAACCAGAATCACTTTTAGAAAGAATCATATTATTAGGTAGCAAAGAGGGTGATACAACACTTGATCCTTTTACTGGTAGTGGTACAACTGGTGTTGTTGCTAAGAGATTAAATAGAAACTTTATAGGTTTTGAAATTAGTCCTGAATACTATGAAATTGCTAATAGTAGAATAAACAATATAGAAAGCAATGGGCGAATATTATATGCCAATGAGTTAGTTAAAAAGGATGAACAATTAAATTTTTTTGTTGAAAACAACTAACCTCTATATTTAAGTTTCTCTTTCACAACATAAAAGGACAATAAATCTTTCAATCTTATTGCCCTTTTATTATTTCTAAATGATAGCTTATAGCTATTTACTATTAATTATTCTTTAAATAGTCTCTTAATACGTATTGCAAGATACCTTGATTCTTATAGTATTCAATTTCGATAGCAGAATCTAATCTGGCTTCTACTTTGAAATTGGTTTCTTTGCCTGATTGATGAATAGCTTTGACATCTAATAATTTATGAGGTGTCAAATTGTCTGCTAATCCGCTGATTGTGAATGTTTCTGTGCCATCTAATCCTAATGAAGTAGCATTTTGACCTTCGGTAAATACTAATGGAGCGACTCCCATACCTACTAAATTACTTCTATGGATACGTTCGTAGCTTTCTGCGATTACTGCTTGTACACCTAATAAGAAAGTACCTTTTGCTGCCCAATCTCGAGATGAACCTGAGCCATACTCTTTGCCAGCTAATATAATTAAAGGAGTCTTGTCATTTTTGTATTGCATAGCTACATCGTAAACGGTCTTTACTTCACCAGTTGGTAAATAACGGCTATATCCACCTTCTTTGTCAGATATTTTATTTTTAATTCTTACATTAGCAAAAGTACCTCTCATCATTACTTCGTGATTTCCTCTACGTGAACCATAAGAATTGAAATCTTCTTTGGCAATACCTTTACTAATTAAGTAAGAGCCCGAAGCAGAAGTTTCTTTGAAAGCACCTGCTGGTGAAATATGATCGGTAGTAACGGAGTCGCCTAAATAAAGTAATACTCTTGCATCTTTTATATCAGAAATTGGTTCGGGAGTGGCTTGAATATTTTCAAAAAATGGTGCTTCTTTGATATATGTTGAATTAGGGTCCCATTCATAATTCTGGTCTAAATTAACCTCTAAATTCTGCCAATCTGTAGATCCATCAAAAATCACATCATAAACTTCTTCGAAATCACCTTGTTTCATACATTCATTAATAGTATTCTGAATCTCTTCTCTTGATGGCCATATATCTTTGAGATAGACAGGTTGGCCATTTGGATCTAAATCTAATGGGTCGTGGATTAGATCTATATCTACTCTTCCAGTAAGTGCATAAGCTACTACTAACATAGGGGACATCAAAAAGTTCATTTTAACTTGTGGGTGTACTCGAGCTTCAAAGTTTCTATTTCCAGATAGCACAGAGGCAACTACCAATTCGCCTTTATCTACTGCTTCTGCTATTGCAGGAGGTAGTGGACCAGAATTACCGATACAAGATGTACAGCCATAACCAACGGTATGGAAACGAAGAGCTTCCAAATCTACATTTAATCCTGAACGTTCTAAGTATTTAGTAACAACTTTGGAGCCCGGTGCTAATGATGTCTTAACCCAAGTTTTAGTTCTTAATCCTCTTTCGATAGCGTTACGAGCAAGTAGTCCAGCTCCTACCATTACAGCAGGATTAGAAGTATTGGTACAACTTGTAATAGCAGCAATTACTATACTGCCATCGCTTAATATAAACTCTTTGTTTGGTTGCTTGATTCTTACAGAGCGGTGCTCGTTGTCAGGTACTACTTCGCAGCTATTATCTCTATTGATAGGTACTTTGCCATAAGTAAATTCGGTGCCTGAGCCACCTTCGATAAGCATAGCATATTCTGCTCTTTGGTCTTTAGGCTGGTACTCTCTATTAAATTCCTTCTTTAAAACTTCGCAGAATTTATTTCCTAAATCTTTAACGAATATCTTGTCTTGTGGACGTTTTGGCCCAGACACAGTTGGCTCTAATGTAGAGAGATCCAATTCTACAATTTTGGAGTATTGAATATTTTCTTTACCAGTTCTCCAAAGTAAGTTTTCTTTGCAGTATTCTTCTACAATTTTTATCTGTTCAGCCGAACGATTAGTAGAGTGCATATATTCTAATGTTCTGTTATCTATTGGGAAATAAGTAACAGTACAGCCAAATTCGGGCGACATATTTGATATAGTAGCTCTATCAGTTACAGTCAGATTATCCAAACCATCGCCAAATACTTCAACGAATTGACCTACTACACCAGTATCTCTCAATAATCGTGTAATAGAGAGAACTAAATCGGTAGCAGTACATTCGTTAGGGATTTTGCCTGTCAATTTCAATCCTATAACTTGTGGGCAAGTAAAGAATATAGGCTGACCAAGCATAGCGGCTTCTGCTTCAATACCACCAACGCCCCAAGCAATTACGCCTATTCCATTCACCATAGGCGTATGCGAATCAGTACCTACTAATGTATCTGGGAACAACCAACCATCTTTTGAAGTAATACCTTTGGCAAGATATTCTAAGTTTACTTGATGACAAATACCCATTCCGGGGGGTACAACAGTAAAATTGCTTAAACCTTTTTGTGCCCATTTTAATAATTCGTATCTTTCTTTGTTGCGATGGAATTCCAATTCCACGTTTTTATTATACGAATAATCAGTACCATAATAATCGACTTGTACAGAGTGGTCTATTACCAAATCTACAGGTATGGCTGGATTGATCTTTAAGCCATCTTTGCCGTGTCTTATGAATTCAGAGCGTAATGATGCCATATCTACAACTGCGGGTACACCAGTAAAATCTTGCATCAAAATACGTGCAGGCATAAATGGTATATCCTTATCCACAGATTCTGGCTTCCAATTTAACAATATATCAATATGCTCATCTGTAATACTAAATCCATCATAATTACGGAGTATATTTTCTAATAAAATTCGGATACTAAATGGTAAGTGCTCGATATTAGTATCTTTTAAATCTTTTAATGAAGAAAATTTATATTTCTTATCATTTACAGAAATTTCTTTGACTGACTTTGCCTTTGTAAAACTCATAGTTAGTTTGTTGCCTTATATATATTTGTAATAATTATTATCTTTATTTTTCAAACCAGCTATTAATCTCATAATAAGTTGGTTCGTTTACAAAAAGTGATTTCCAATCATTGCTTTGTTGTAATTCTTGTGCAATTTTCTTTAATAAGTTCAAAGTAGCCATCATAGGTTTGCCACCTACACTTACTCTATTTACTCTAATTTCTTTTAATTTGGAGACTTCTAAATTGTTGTTAATTAAAATATTTAGAGGTAGGCTGATAGCATCTTTGAATTTGATTATAGTTGCTATATCCATAATAAATGGTATAAATATTCCGTCTGCACCTGCTGCTTGGAATGCATTTGCACGCTCTATACCTACTTGGATTTTGTTATTAATATCACCATTAGCAAAATCCATTACATCTGTACGAGCATTCAAAAATAGATTGATGCCCTTCTCCTTGCTAATGTTTTTTACTATATGTATTAATTCTATCTGATGATTCAATTCATTCAATTTTCTATTTTTTGAATCTCCATCTTCTAAATTGATCCCAACAGCGCCAGCATCAATAATATCCTTAATAAATTGAGCGAATTTAGTATAGTTATCTCTATAATAACCACCCTCTATATCTACAGAGAGCGGAATATTTATAGATTTAGCTATATTTCTTGTAGATTCGATTACTAATTCTGGGGGTAGATATTCGCCATCTTTATAACCATAAGCCCAAGATACCCCTGAACTTGTAGTAGCAATTGCAGGAAAACCTGATACTTCAAATAATTTAGCTGATGCTGCATCCCAAGCATTAGCCAAAATTAGCATTTCTTCTTTGTGATGCAAAGAATGAAACATTTCGGCTAATTTAATTTGTCTTTTATAATCTAATTCAGTTTTCATTGATAGCCTTAGTATATAAGATAGTTTAGTGCTAATGTATCTTATATAAAAAATGATTTTATTGTTTAATTAATTCAATTTCGCAAATTATACGCACTTGATCAGATACTAATACACCGCCTGCTTCGAGTACTGTATTCCAATTTAATTCGAACTCAGAGCGATTAATATTAGTTTCTAATAGGAAACTTGCACGAGTGTTGCCCCAAGGGTCTTTTATCAAACCACCAAAATCGGCTTTTAATTCTATTGTTTTAGTAACATTTCGTATTGTCATATCGCCTATCAATACATAATTACTATTATCTATCTTTGTCAATGATTTTGATTTGAAGGTAAGATAAGGGTAATTCTCTACATCAAAAAAATCAGCAGTTCTTAGATGTTTGTCTCTATCTTCTTGGTTGGTGCTGATAGAGGCAGTCTCTGCTGTAAAACTAATAGATGAATTTTCAAAATTATCTCCATCTGTCTCTACCTCAGCTGTAAATTTCTTAAAATTACCAGAAACATTTGTAAACATCATATGTTTTACTTTAAATCCTATATTAGAATGATCGTGGTCTAATACCCATTTTGTATTCAACATTGCAATACCTCATATATAATAATAAATAAATAAATAGAATAATAATAAATAGAATATAGAATTTGTTACTTTCTGTACGTTATCTATTTTCTGAGTTAAATCAAAGATTATTTTATTAAACTATTGTATTTATAGACGGTTTATTACCATAAAATATTGGTAAAGAATAGTTTAGTATAATAATATATTATACTAGTTTTTAGATTTGTTTTATAAATTTTATATTCTAATTTTATTAGGCATCGGATACAACAGACTATAAATATTTATATATAATATATCGCAAAATTAAAAAAGTTTTTTTTGATATATAATTTGTATTATATTTATAAATATTTTATTTATCTTTAAGATTCATTTTGATAAAAAATTATTATTCAATAATTATAGGACTTATTATGCTCAGATATTAACCATTTATTCTTTTTACAATGTTGGTTGCTCAATTAACTTATGCACAAATTGAGCCAATAGATACTGATGGTGATAGCCTACGCGAAGTATATCTCTTAGATCACCTCAAATGGATAAGTGAAAATGAAGATTCGTGGTCGTATTATTATGAATTGGACACGAATATAAATGCTAGTCAGACGAGAGGTTGGAATGATTCGGCTGGTTTTTCACCTATTGGTAATTTGTATAAGCCTTTTACTGGAAAATTCTATGGTAAAGGCTTTGTTGTAGATAGTCTATATATAAATAGATCTATGCAAACTTATATTGGTCTGTTTGGGAAAGTAATGGATGCAGAAATAACAGATTTAGGGCTTACTAATATAAACTATAATTGTTATGGTATTGCTGGTGCTTTAATTGCATATTCAATGAATAGCCATATTGCTGATTGTTATAGTTCAGGTAATATTACTACTGGAAGCGGTACAGCTGTTGGTGGGCTAATTGGGAGCAATTATGACTCATATATCAATAAGTGCCATAGTTTGTGCAATATTTATGGAACAGCTGAACATATAGGAGGTTTGATTGGAGAGAATATTGAATATGGCTATATTAGAAATTGCTATAGTAAAGGTAATGTAGAAGGCTCACAATATGTAGGAGGTCTAGTTGGTTACAATTATTCTTATGCTAGAATACTTAATTCTTACTCAACAGGTGGAGTAGCTGCTACGGGTTATTATGTAGGGGGCTTGGTTGGTAAAAATCTCTCAAATTCACAAATTAGAAATTGTTATAGTACGGGTAATGTAACTTCTGTATTCGGTGATTATATTGGAGGCTTGGTTGGTTTCAAATCTTATGCTAATATTATTACAAGTTTTAGCATAGGTGTGGTTACTGGGCAATATAGTAATGTAGGTGGGCTTATAGGTCTAAATGATGTAGATTCTTCGAGAGTAATTGCTTGCTTTTGGGATACTGAAACAAGTGGTATACCTACTTCTGATGGTGGTGTTGGTAAAATAAGCTCCGAAATGAAAACAAAATCATTGTTCTTGAATACAGGTTGGAATTTTGATTTTATATGGGATATAGATACCTCTTATCCATTTATCAATTTTGATATATACTCACGACCAAATGATACTGATAGGGATGGCTATCTTAATATATCTGATTTGAAAGGGCTAAGATGGTTGTCGGAAAGTGGAATGGATCTTGATGAAAATTATGAACTTGATAATGATATAGATGCTTCTGATACTCATAATTGGAATGATACTATTGGTTTTTTACCAGTTGGGAATTGGTATGCTAAATTTAGTGGAAAATTTAACGGTAATGGTTATAAAATTAGTAACTTGTATATTAATAGCATTGAGGCCAGTTTTGCTGGGATGTTTGGTAATACTGATATGAGCGATATTCGTAATCTTGGGTTGACTAATGTAGAAGTTAAAGGTCATAGGTATTGTGGAGCTATTGTGGGTTACCAGAATGCTTTGTCGAGAATTAGAAATTGTTATAGCACAGGCAATGTTACTTCTATACACAATTTCGTAGGAGGCTTATTAGGATATAGCGAATCTAATAGTAAAGTAGAGAACTGTTATAGTAGGGCAAATGTAATTGGTGTTTCAGATGTAGGTGGATTAGTTGGTTCTGCTGGTTATATAGCAGTAATATTTAATAGCTATAGCACTGGTGTAGTAACTGGTAGTAGTTATGTAGGAGGGTTGTTAGGATCAAGTGTATCTGCTTATACCACAAATAGCTTCTGGGATAAGGAAACAAGTGGAAAAAATAGTTCTGCTGATGGTACTGGGCTAAATACTTCCGAAATGAAAATGAAGTCTACCTTTACTAATGCGGATTGGAATTTTGTAAATACGTGGGCAATTTCATCACCTATTAATGATGGCTATCCATATATATGGGATAGAACGATTAATGTAATATTTGGAAGTGAGCCTGCTGATACCGATGGCGATGGTTACCGCAATATATCATTAATAGATCATCTGGTATGGGTAAGCAACAATGATAGCTCTTGGTCTTGGAATTTTGAATTAGATAATGATATTAATGCATCAATTACATTTTTTTGGAATAAGGATACTATATTTAAATCAATTGGTAATACTACTACAAACTTTACAGGAAAATTCAATGGTAATGGATACAAAATAGATAGTTTATACATTTATAATGTCAATAATGGATATATGGGACTCTTTGGTTATACCAATAATGCAGAAATTGAAAATCTTGGTGTAACTAATACTTATATCAAGGCTACTAACTATATAGGTGGTTTGGTTGGGTATAACTATAATTCTATTATCAATAAATGCTATACTACGGGTAATTTAATTGGGGTATGGGATTACGTAGGTGGTCTAATTGGAATGAATAGCACTAATAGTAAGATTAGTAATTGTTATAGCAGAGCAAATGTAAAGGGAAGCTCTATAGTCGGAGGACTGATAGGCGATAATTATAACAATTATCCTACTACCAATTGCTATAGTACTGGGTATGTAGATGGCTCTCTAAACTATATAGGTGGTCTAATAGGTCTTAATTATCAATCAACAGTATTGTATAGCTTTTGGGATAAGGAAACTAGTGGAATGGTGTATTCTGCCGAAGGACTTCCAAAATCGACTGCTCTAATGAAAACAAAGAGTACATTTACTAATGTTGGGTGGGATTTCGTTAATAATTGGAATATTGATGCTATTAATAATAATGGCTATCCATATTTAATATTTCAGAATGCTGATGATATAATTAAAATACCCTTGAAGTTTGGCTGGAATCTTATTTCATCAAATATAAAGCCAAATGAACCAGACTCGATAAACAATATAATGAGTAGTTTGGGTAATAAAGTTATTATTGTCAAGAATGGTCTCGGTGCAACATATATACCACAATATAATATTAATAATATTGGCAAGTGGAACTCTAATCACGGGTATTATATATATATGAATCAAGCTGATACATTAGAGATACAGGGTAAAGAGTTAGAACCAAGCAATAATTCAATACAATTAAATAGTGGCTGGAATACGATATCATATTTAAGAAATTCCGAATTGAATGCCGATAATGCTTTCGGTTCATTAATACCGGGTAATTTGATAATTGTAAAGACAATAGATGGTCAATCGTATATACCTGCTTATAATATCAACAATATTGGTAATTTGTTGCCGGGAGTAGGGTATAAAATATATGTTAATCAAGGTGACACGCTTACTTATCCAGATAATTAATTTGAAGTAGTGCATCCGTTAGTATTATTAAGCTAACGGGTGCAGTTATTACAATTGATTTCACAATAAATTATTATGTATATTTTGATATTTTAACATTTACTTTTGTAATCAATGTATTAATATCAGGATATAAAATTATGGAAGTAATTGTCAAAACAGTATTGCTTTTGATTTGCTCTAATATATTTATGACATTTGCTTGGTATGGTCATCTTAAAGAGTTGGGTAATAAAACGTGGTT
>JBDHXE010000078.1:0-10234 GCA_039810525.1 Chlorobiota bacterium
CACTATTGGAATGTAATTTTATACATTCGTCTAGGATTAAGATATTATCATCGATCTCATTGCACTCATTCTCTCAGCTATTTGTTTTCGGCGAATCGATACCGCGAATTCTTGTCTCTTTTTATTTGCTTACATTTTATTATAATTTCAAATCTATTTTAAACATTATTAATATTCAATATAGCATAAATTAATACATATGTATCTGTAAAACATCAATCACAAAAAAATCAAAAGAAGGCTTCTCAAAATTTAAAGGATTTTGCTCAAAAGATGGGACAAATGAAGCAAAATATGAAAAAACAAAGTGATGAGGAAACAGCACAAAAAATGCAGAAATCTATCTCTGATTTGCTTGAATTATCTAAAAGACAAGAAATTATTAAGAATCAAACTCAAAGCTCTGATTATAATTCAACTTCTTTACCTCAATTCGCTCAGAATCAAGCACAAACGTTCGAATCTTTGATGAATGTAGCGAAAGCAATGAGTGAATTATCAAAAAAATCATTTGCAATTACACCTCAAATGGGGCAAGAAATGGCTAATGCTTTGCAAGGTATGAGAGAATCAATTGAAAAGATGGCTGATAGGAATACTCATGGTGCTGCTAGTGCTCAATTGCAAGCTATGTCGTCTATCAATAAGACAGTATCTCAGATGCAGGAGATGATGGATATGATTAAACAAAAGAATCAAGGCTCTTGTAACAATCCAGGAGGTAGTGGATCAGGTGAAGGCGAAGGAGAGCCTAACAATATGGGTAGTGGAATGAGTTTTGCTCAAAAAATGCAGCAAATTGCAGCAGAGCAACAAGCAGTAAATCAAGCTATGCAGAAGTTATCTCAAAATGGACAAAGCCAAGGTGGTGGAAAAGAACAATTAGAAAAGCAAGCTCAGCAAGGTAAATTAATTGATAAACAAGGTGCTGCTCAGAAATCTATCGAAGAATTAGCAAAGGAGCAAAAGCAGTTTGGTGGTAATAATAAGAAATTAGACGAACTTGAAAAATTATCGCAAGAGATGAAAGAGTTGATGACTGATATGAAAAGTAAAGGTTCTACTCCAGAAACTATGAAAAAGCAAGAAAGGATTCTATCACGTCTATTAGAATTACAGAAAAGCGAGAATGAACGTGATTATGAAAAGCAGCGTGAATCTAAAACTGCAAAAGATATTTTTGCACCTTCGCCTTCTGGATTAAATATAAATAATATAGATAATGAAAAAGTATTTAAGGATATGCTGAGGACTAATCAGCAAGGATATTCTAAAGATTATGAGAATCTGATAAAAAGCTATTTTGATAAGTTAAAACAAGATTAAATTATCTTTGACTTTTTAATATCTTTCTTACGAAGTAAAAGCTATCTTCAAAAGCTCTAAATACAAATTTAATTTTTAGGTTTTTGAAGATTTTACTTTTAATATCATGCAAGTTCAAAAAGGTTAAAACTGCAAAGAATGAAATATATGCCAAAGGTATAATGGCTTTATTTTGCAGTATACCAATTACAATATATGCTGCTATAGATGTAATTACTGCTATAATTACATTTTTCAATAATAGTTTATGATAATCTGCTGCTGTTAGTACAAAATAGCTTATAAAAAATGGTAGGAATAATGAGCTTATGAGTAATAGATTAAAATAATATATAGAATCTAAGTATGATGATTTTAAAAATATAGAAATCAAAATTTTGGATAATCCTAAAGCTAATATAGTTGAAGTAATTACAAAACTGATTAAAACAAATGATATACCTTTGGTGGTAATAATGTATGCTTCTTTGCTATTACCCAAACTGAAATGTTTTACCAATGCTGGATAAATCAGTGTGTTAGCTGCATTTATCCCTTCTTCAAATAATCGAAAAATACTTCGAGCGGCTTGGTAAATTCCCACAGTTTTCAAGTCAAAAAATAATTTCAATATTACTATATCCAATTGGCGTGGAATAGCCATTAACATATTAGATAAGGTATATGGAATAGAGAATGAAATAATGCTCCTAAATTTGAAATTACCATTTAATCCATATTTGGTTAATTTTTTAGTAAGGAAGAAAGAGGCCAATGAACTAATAGTTGCACCTACAAAATATATATTAATAGCTTCTGTATAGCTCATTGAATTATATAAAAACTTATAATATAATATAAGGAAAGTAAATGTACCGAAAAAAAATAAATCAACAAAAAATAAAGATTTCATTTGTTGGTACTTAACCAAAAATTTACTAAAATATGTTCTTGGTATCATTAATAAACTCAATAATGGAAGTGCATTACTTACATCTAAGAATCTATCTTCGTTAAACAATATTGATAGATTGCTGCCTAAAAGAAAAAATAATAATGAGAAACATAGCGTAATGCTAATATGTAAGATTAAGGAATATGTATTAGCCTGCCTCTCTTTGTTTTCATCAAATCCATATTGTATAATCAATTGTAAAGCAAATGCATCTGAGACAATAAAGATCCAAGTATTGATAGCAAGTAATAGTGAAAATAAGGCAAAGTCGTCAGGTGTAAGAGTTGATATTTGCAATAGAAATACAAACCCATAAATCACATATAAAAATTTATTGGCTACTGTCCAAGATATAGTAGATATATGATTTTGTAATTTCATTAATTGATTTGTATATCATTTGTAGCATAATTGCCGACATCAATTATCCCTTTTTTGAAATCTACTTTATATAATAGCATTAATCCAATTACAAATAGAATGGCTAAGCTCAATACTGCGAATTTATACGAACCTGTATATTGCAAAGATAGCCCAAAGAGCAAAGGGCCAATCCAGCTTGTGCCTCTTTCGCTTATTTCGTAAATACCAAAATATTCTGTTTCTTTGCCCTTAGGTATCAGAATCGAAAACAATGATCTACTCAATGCTTGGGAACCACCTAATACAAATCCAATGACTGCTCCTAAGAAATAAAATCCAATTTCTGAATTTAATAAAAAATAAGCATATAGTATTGCAAATATCCAAATTATTATTGTAGTAATTAATGATATTTTGGTACTTGTCTTATTAGATAATCTTTCGAAGATAATTGAACCAAAAAATGCAACAAATTGAACCATTAATATTACGGTAGTTAGTACAGAGATATCTAAGCCTAATTCTTCTTGACCAAACTGCGAAGACACAACAATAACTGCTTGAATACCATCATTGTAAAATATGTAAGCTATCAAAAATAATAGAGTTTGAGGATATTTAATTAGTTCTTTTAGTGTTTTGATAAATGCTTTGATATAGCTTTCATTTCTCTGAAGAGTATTTGCTCGGATATCTAAATTTCGAAATTTTAATACGGGAATCAGCCCAAAGACAAACCACCACATACCAGCTGAACTCAATGATATCCTTACAGCATCTCCTGTAGAAATTCCTAAACTTTGAGCACTTGATATTAATACAAGATTAAGTGCTAATAGAATGCCACCACCCAAATATCCAAAAGCAAATCCACGAGATGATATTTTATCTCTTTCGTTTTCTGATGATATATCGTTAAGGTAGGAATTATAAATTATCAGAGAGCACCCATATAATAAGTTAGATAATAATAATAGTGCTCCACCATATATATAGTAATCACTTTTGATAAAATACATTAATGCTGTAGTGAGCCCACCAGCCAATGCTGTAAAAGCAAAAATCTTATTTTTACTTTTACTATTATCGCTTACAGTACCAATATATGGTAATAAAAATATTTGAAGTATTACTGATAATGAAATAATATATGGCACAAAGGAATCAGCAAAAATCTCTATTCCTAATATATTAATATACCCATTTATAGATGCTGATTTAGTAATAGTGGTAAGATATGGACCAATCAAAACTGTGATAACCGTTGTAGTGAATGCTGATACTGCCCAATCATACCAGTACCATGCTCTAACATAAGCTTTATTTTTCATAGAATTTTATAAATTGTTTAAATTACAAGTGCAATTTAATAATTAATTAAGAAATGAAAGCATAATTATTCATAGCGTAGTGCTTCGATAGGGTCTAATCTTGCTGCTTTCATAGCAGGGTACAGCCCAAAACCAACTCCCATAATTGTACAGATTATGATTACAATGATAACCCAGTCGTAAGGAAATATAATTTCGAGTCCTAGTAGTAAGCTTAATAGACTTGAAGTAATAATACCAGCAAGCATACCAATTATTCCACCAAATTGTGAAATAGTAACTGTTTCAATTAAAAATTGAATTAAAATCCATTTATTTTTGGCGCCTAATGCTTTTCTGATGCCAATTTCTCGTGTTCTTTCTTTGATAGTTACAAGCATTATGTTCATAATACCAATACCAGCAGCTATAAGTGCTATAATTCCACAAGCTATACCAAATACAGCAAGGAATCCAGTAAAAGAACCAAATTGATCTTGTAGCGATTCGTTAGTTTCTAATTCAAAGCTATTTAATTCCCAAGGCTTTTGATTTCTTATCGATCTCATTACACCGTAAGCTTCGTCAATTGTATAAGATAAGTATTTTTTATCTTTGGCTTTTATCATTAGAGTTAGTGATTCATTCCAAGGGTCTGAATGGTATTTTAAAAACTGAGATATTGGAATTAGCACTAAATTATCTTGTTTTTGTCCAAGTAATGCTCCTCTCGTTTCTAGAACGCCTATAACTTCGTATTTATGGCTTCCAATATTTATTGCTTTGCCTATTGGATTGACACTAGGGAATAATATTTGAACTATATCATTACCGATTATTGCAAAATTACGGTTGTAATCAATATCATCTTTTACAAAAGGTCTCCCTAATGTGACTGATAAATTAGTGGTTTTGAAATAATCAGCGTCTGTACCAGCAACAGAGACATCTGGATTGGTTTCCAATTTACCATATTTTATAGTTTGTAGTGATGGATCTGTGATAGCAGATATTGCCTCGGCGGTTTGCATAGTATTTTTAAATTCTATATAGTCAGTATATTTTATTATTTTACGATTTCTATATTTTCTCCAACTTTGTGGACCAAATTTTATCTTGGGTGTCCTATAAATATAAAATGTATTTTCTCCTAAGGTTTCCATTTGCTTTTGCACCGAACCATCAATTGATTTAACTAAAGATATTGCTACTATTATTGCAAATACTCCTATAGATATACTTAATAGAGTAAGAAAGGTTCTTAGTTTATTAATTCTAATAGATTCAATTGCTATAAAAATACTTTCTGTTATATTCATATTATTACTCAAATCGTAGTGCTTCTATAGGGTCTAAATTTGCAGCTCTTTGAGCTGGCACAAATCCTGCAGCTACACCTACCATAATAGATACAAGTGAAGCAATAATAAATAGTTGGTATGGCAAAAAAGGCTTTAGAAATGCGGTTTCAGGCACCATAGTAGGTAGTATGGTAGCGACTAAATATACTAACCCAGAACATATTATTAGAGAAAAGAATGCTCCAGAAAGCGATAATACAGCGGCTTCAAATATAAATTGAAATAAAATCGAGCGTTTCTTGGCACCAATAGCTTTACGAATACCAATTTCTTTGGTTCGTTCGGTTACTGATACAAACATAATATTCATAATTCCAATAATACCAACTAAAAATGATAATACAGTCATCCCTATCCCAATACCCCAAACATATAATTTTAGTTGAGCAGTTTGTTTTTCGAATGCTTTAGTTTCATTAATAGAGAAGTCGTCTTCTTGGTGAGGTTTTAAATTTCTAATAATTCTCATTAGGCCACGAGATTCTTCTCTTACTTTATCAATATTTTCTTCTCCACCTGCTTTAATACCAACTGATAAAGATATATCATATTTACCAAAAGTAGAAAAGTATTGCTCTAAGGGTAAATAAACTTTGTTATCTACAAAATCGAACATTAGAGTTCCTTGTTTTTTCACAACTCCAATAATTATAAACTTATGACCATTAATTTTGATATCTTTTCCTAAAGGGTCTTCATTAGAAAAAATGGTTTGATAAACTTTGTATCCGATTACTGCAACGTTACTATGATTATATTGCTCAAATTGAGTAAAGTATCTACCTAATAGAGTTTCACCTGCTGGGGTTCTCCCATGTTCGTAGGTAATTCCAGCTATATTAATTCCATTAAAATTTTGATTACCATATTTTACAGACTGTCCCCAATTTTCAGTAGATGTAAAAGTCAATTCTGCAGTCTGAATTTTACTTCTTATTTCATTTACTTGGTCTAATGTAATATTTTTTCGATATTTAATATCTTTCCAATTTTTACCACCTGTCCAATCCCATTTATCTATGTATAATACATCTACTCCCATCATTTTGAACGTATCGTCTAATGCAGTTTGCAATCCTGATAATATCCATCCCATAAGAATAACAGTAGAAATACCAATAACTACACCAAGAGAAGCAAGAGCTGATCTTACTTTATTAGATGCCATAGCACTATAAGCAATTACAATATTTTCTCTTATTTCGGAGATTTTCATTTCTAATTATAATTTGTAGGGTTAGGATTAATCTCGTCTGATTCTATTAGCCCATCTCTAAGTCTAATAATTCTTTGGGCATTGAATGCAATATCTTCTTCGTGAGTAACAAGAATAATTGTATTACCTTTTTTCCATAGGTCACTAAATAATTTCATTATTTCTATACCAGTCTTAGTATCAAGGTTGCCTGTTGGCTCGTCTGCAAGAATAATTGATGGATTGGTAACTAATGCTCTTGCAATTGCTACTCTTTGCCTTTGGCCACCAGATAGTTCGTTGGGTTTGTGGTCTATTCTTTCTCCTAATCCCACATTTATTAGTGTATTTCTTGCAATTTCATTTCGTTTATTATAAGGTACACCAGCGTATACTAATGGTAATTCTACATTTTTTAATGATGTGGCGCGTGGTAAAAGATTGAATGTTTGGAATACAAATCCAATTTTTTGATTTCTAATATCCGCTAATTCATTGTCATTCATAGTGCTTACATCTTCTTCTTCGAATAAATATTGCCCTGATGTAGGTGTATCTAGGCATCCTAATATATTCATTAGTGTAGATTTGCCAGAGCCTGAAGGCCCCATAATGGCTACATATTCATTTTCGTTAATAGTAAGAGATATATTTCGCAGAGCAAACACTTTTTCTAAACCCATTTGATATATTTTAGCAATATTATGAATATCAATTATTTTCTTTTTCATTTTGCTACAGATTATTTCTTCATAAATTTTTTGATTATGGTGCTATCAATTTTTACTTTTGCACCATCGTTTAAGACTTGGGATACAGCCATAAATGGTCCCGATATTATTTTATCGTTATCTTTAACTCCAGATTTAATTTCGATATACCCTCTATCACTAATGCCAGTTTCGATATTTTGTAGTTTTGCAATACCATTATTAAACAAGAAAATGACAGATTGGGGTTTTTCTTTCAATACGTTGGCTCCATTAATTTGGGAGTCTTTGTCTGCTTGGTCTAAATCTGGTTGACGATTAATTTTCGAATCTCTTACAGTTACTGCTTGTAGAGGTACTGATAGTACATTAGCTTTTGTTTCGGTAATAATATCTACATTGCAGCTCATACCAGGTCTTAATTTAGGTTCAACACCAAGAAATCTTATTTTTACTTTAAAATTAACAACTTGGTCTTGTGTGCCTTGCTGCGAAGTGATAGCAGAATGCCCAATTTCTATCACAACACCTTTATATTTTTTAAATTCTATAGCATCTACTTCAATTATTGCAGTATCCCCAACTGTAACATTGGTAATATCGTTTTCGTCAACTTCGACTACCGCATTCATCACGGATAGATCAGATATTTTCATCATTTCAGTACCTGCCATCATACCAGTACCTACTACTTTTTCACCCAATTCTATAGGTAGTGAGGTTACTATGCCACTAATTGGAGTATATATTGATGTTCTTTCTTGCTCTCTTTTGGTTTGCTGCAATACTGCTAAAGCTTGTTGATAGCGAGCCAATGCTGCTTTGTATGTCGAAACCGCTTGTTCGTAAGATGCTTGCGCAGTCTCCATATCTCGTTTTGAAGCAAATTCCTTTTTATATAATTCGGTAATTCTAGTTAGTTCGGATTTTAATTTGGTAACACTTGCTTCGTTGGTAGTAATATCCATTTTAGAAGCTTCTGCGGATGCTTCCATTTGTTTGAGTTGAGCATCAATTATATCTGGTTTAATTCTAGCAACTAATTGATTAGTTTTTACAGTATCACCTTCTTTTACTCCTAAGAATATAATTTCGCCAGAAGTCTGAGATGATATTTTGACTTCAGTTTCAGCTTCTATTTTACCTACTGCCGTTACAGTTTGAGATATAGTTCTTTTGGTTACAATATCGGTATTTACTAATATTTTACCATTTTTCTTAGATGTAAAATATAATATAAATATAGTAATCATTACGATAATAATAGACAGAACAATCCATAAGCGTTTGTTACTTCTTTTTTTTGCCATTTTTAAAGCTCATCATTTTTGGGTTGAATAATATCTTCGTTATAAAATACAGTAGTACCAGCTATCATATCATGGAATCCTTGTCTTTTTTTCCCAAGAATAAAGAAAAATCCAATAAAAACAATTATTCCTAGTATACTACCAATAGATGAAAATAAGGAAACGAGTAATCCTAAAGTAGCTAATACTGTGCTAATATTCTTTACAAAATACCTTATCAATAATTTAGAAAGTGGTGCTGGAGTTTGGTCAACTGAGGCAATTTTGATACCTAAGGTCAATTTGCCCAAAGTAGCACCAATAAATGCTTCTAGTGAGTAATATATTAAAGATAAAGCTAAGGCTAAGGGTGTTATAGAATTTGATATTTCTAACATTGCATTAAGATCTAAGCTACCATTGTTGCTAATGGATAATATTTCATCAAATTTGCCTGTAGCAAACAGCAATATCATTAGGATTAAACTATATATCAAATAATCTATCAGATAAGCTCCCAATCTTCTACCAAATGAAACTCTAATAGCATAAGGGTCATAGTATGAATAATCTGGCATCATTTGAGAATAATCCTGTGGATTTTGTAAGTTGTCTTCCATTTTCTAACCTTCAATTAGTTAATTATAAATTTAGAGAAATTTAATAAACTAATACATAGCACAATTGTATATACGCATTGCTTATATATTTTGTTTCAATGAGTTTAAAATATATTTCAATCGTTATGCGTAGGTGGAGGTGATGGAAGAGTGATATAAAAAGTACTACCAGCGCCTATTTCACTCTCTACCCATATTGTTCCATTATTTTTTTCTATAAATTCTTTGCATAAGAATAGTCCTAAACCAGTGCTTGGCTCATTTTCGGTACCTGGTCGTGAAACTTTCTGGTCTATTTTAAACAAATTATTTTTAATTTCTGGTGGCATACCAATTCCATTATCTCTTACAAATATTTTAATTAACCCATCATCGGAGTGTTTAGATTCTCCAATAAGAATTTTGCCACCTCTTGGTGTAAATTTTAAAGCGTTAGATATTAAATTTCTAAGTATTGTATTCATCATTGGAATATCTGCATACACGTATGTATCATTAGATACAATATTTTCCATTGTAATGTCTTTTTGTCGAGCAACGTCTGTTTGTATTCTTATATTTTGTTCGACTAACGAAGATATCAAGAATGGTTCTTGATTAAACTCCATCTTCCCTCTTTGCATTCTAGACCATTGCAATAGATTATCTAATAATTTGTATAAATTAGAGGCTGACTCTTGCATATTTTTACCAATTTCCTGTAGTTCAGTCTTGCTAAACGACTCTATATCGTTAGCAAAAATATCTGTCAATCCTAAGAATCCAGCGAAAGGTGATTTGAGATCATGGGCTAAAATAGAGAAGAATTTGTCTTTTTCATTATTAATTTTCTCTAGTTCTAATTTGGCATTGCTTAATTCATCAATTAGTAGATTTTTTTGTTCGATTCCTGCTTCAAGTAATTCGTTAGTTAATTTAATTTCATCTAATAATTGCAGATTTTCTTCTTGTGCTAATTTTCTTTTACTTATATTTCTGGTGAGCCCTACTACTCCAATTGGCTTCATATTATTATCATACATAACTTTACTAACAATTTCTGTCCAAACAGTAGTACCATTTTTTCTTGGTTGCTCTACTTCAAAATATATAGGTTCTTTTTTGATGCCAGTAATAATTTCTTCTT
>JBDHXE010000079.1:0-10171 GCA_039810525.1 Chlorobiota bacterium
ACTAAGATCAAGTATCAACAACGAGCAATATGTAAACGAAATACTTGAGAAACATGCACAGAATTGGACTATAGAGAGGATATCTATTTTGGATAGAATTATCATAACTATAGCTATTTCCGAATTTATTGACTTCCCTAGTATTCCTCCAAAAGTATCTATAGACGAAGCTATCAATTTATCTAAAGAATATTCTACTGATAAAAGTAGCGACTTTATTAATGGAGTATTAGACGCAGTGTACAGAGATTTCAAATCTAACAATAAAATGAATAAAATAGGTAGTGGCTTATTATAATTTGCTAAATGTATTCTACTTAGAATTTATATTGACATTTTTATTGATTTTGAGAATTATTTTTTTATTATTTAAAATTTTATATTAGGAGAATTTATGGCAAATGCACTCCATTTGACAGATGCTACTTTCGAACAAGATGTATTAAAATCAGACATCCCAGTTATGATTGATTTTTGGGCAGCATGGTGTGGCCCATGTAGATTAATTGCACCAATAGTTGATGAGTTAGCAGTAGAATATGCTGGTAAAGTTAAAATATGCAAATTAGATGTAGATAATAATCAAAACACAGCAATGAGATATGGAGTAAGATCTATTCCTATGTTATTATTCATCAAAGATGGAGAGGTAGTAGACTCTATTCTTGGAGCTGTTCCACGCAATACTATAGTTAATAAATTAGAAACTGTATTAAATAAATAAGCTATGGAAATGAGCAATTTATTAAGTAAGCAAGAAATTGATGATTTAATGAATGATGTTCCTTTATGGAAAAATGATACTGATACACTAACTAAAGAAGTAGTATGTTCTAACTTCGTTTCAGTCATTGGCTTAGTCAATTCTATTTCTATAATTGCTGAAAAATATGATCATCACCCAGATTTATTAATTTATGGTTGGAACAAACTTAGAATTACATTATCCACTCATAACAAGGGTGGTCTTACAGAATTTGATTTTAAATTGGCAAAACAAATTGATAATTTAAATTTTTAAAATTAATTGAGAGAAATAATAATGAGCTCACTAATTTATGATATATATGCTCGTGAAATACTCGATTCACGTGGTAACCCGACTGTTGAATGTGAAGTAATTCTCGAAGATGGTTCTCGTGGAACTGCCGCTGTGCCTTCTGGTGCTAGTACTGGCGAACGCGAAGCTTATGAATTAAGAGATAGAGACTCTGAGCGTTATAATGGCAAAGGTACATTGCACGCAGTAGATAATATTAATGAAACAATTTTTGAAGCTATTGAAGGCTTAGATGCTACAGAGCAGACTCAAATTGATAACATTCTATTAGAATTAGATGGTACCGAATACAAAACTAACTTAGGTGCTAATTCTATATTGGCAGTTTCATTAGCTACCGCAAGAGCAGCTGCAGATCACTACAATATGCCATTGTATAAATATTTAGGTGGATTTAGAGCTAACACATTACCTACACCAATGATGAATATATTGAATGGTGGCAAACATGCCGACAATAATGTAGATATTCAAGAATTTATGATTATGCCTGTTGGTGCGCCTACTTTTAGTGATGCTGTTAGAGTGGGTACCGAAGTCTTCCATTCTTTAAAAAATGTATTGCATAGCAAAGGCTACAATACTAGTGTTGGCGATGAAGGTGGTTTTGCACCATCGCTAAAATCGACAGATGAAGCATTCGAAGTAATTCTGAAAGCCATCGAAAAAGCAGGCTATACTCCTAATGATGATATATTGTTGGCAATTGATGTAGCTGCTTCTGAAATGTGGAAAGATGGCAACTACGAAATGTTCAAATCAGACAAATCACTTAAAACCTCAGAAGAGATGATCCATTGGTATATAGAATTAGTGAACAAATACCCTATTATTTCAATCGAAGATGGCTTAGATCAAAACGACTGGGAAGGTTGGTCCAAATTATCTTTGGCATTAGGCAATAAAATTCAATTAGTTGGAGATGATTTGTTTGTAACGAATACCAAATTTCTCGAAAGAGGAATTAAAGAAAATATAGCTAATTCTATTTTAGTAAAAGTAAATCAAATAGGTACATTATCCGAAACATTTAATACTATCCAATTAGCCCAAAGATTCTCTTACAATAATATTATTTCTCATAGATCTGGCGAAACAGAAGATACTACAATAGCAGACATAGCTGTAGCAACCAATGCTGGACAAATCAAGACTGGTGCTCCAAGTAGATCAGAACGCGTAGCCAAATACAATCAATTAATTAGAATAGAAGAAATGTTGGGTGAAGCTGCTATCTATGCTGGTAGAAGTGTATTTAATAGATAATAATTTGTAAAGGAGTATATATGATAAAATTTGGCACTGATGGTTGGCGTGGTATTATTGCAAGAGATTTTACTTTCGATAATATAAGATTAGTAGCTTTGGCTACTGCAAAATATCTAAGAAAAGTAAACCCTGAAAAGGAAAACTTAGTAGTTGTAGTAGGTTATGATACTCGATTCTTATCTAAACAGTTTGCTGAAGAAACAGCAATGGTCTTATCCTCTCAAGATATTAGAGTAGAATTAACTAATTCGATAGCTTCTACTCCACAAGTATCTTATCAGACTAATGCCAAGGGTGCAGATTTAGGTATAATAATTACTGCAAGCCATAACCCAGCTATTTATAATGGTTATAAAGTAAAAGCTAATTATGGAGGACCTGCCAAACCCGAAGATATTTCATTACTAGAAGCAGAATTAAAGAAAATTTGGAATAAACCACCTAAGTTTAATTTAAGAAGTATTGATGAATATGTAAAATTCAAAAAAATTAAATTCTTTGATTCTAAAACTTCATTTATCAGATATATTAAAAAGAAAATAGATATCGATTCTATTATACAATCTGGTATCAAAATATTGTACGACCCAATGCATGGGGCTGGTATCAATACAATTAAAGATATTTTACCAAATGTAGATGAAATACATAGCGACTACAACCCTTCGTTTGGTAACTTAGATCATCCAGAACCAATAGATGAAATTTTGACCGAATTGAAAGAAAAAGTTGTTGCAGGCAAATATGATATTGGGTTTGCTACTGATGGTGATGCAGATAGAATTGGCTTAGTTGATGAAGAAGGTAGTTTTGTAGATTCGCACAAAATATTTATGATTTTATTAAAATACCTCTACGAAGATAAAAGAAAACGAGGAAGTGTGGCCAAAACAGTTTCTCTTACTTCAATGGTCAATATGTATTGCCAGAAACATAATATTAATCTTATTGAAACCCCGGTCGGTTTCAAATATATTGCCAAATTAATGGTAGAAGAGAAGATTTTGATAGGTGGCGAAGAATCTGGTGGTCTCAGTTCAATCATCCATATCCCTGAGCGAGACGGGCTATTCAATGGATTGATGGTGCTCGAAATAATGGCCAAAAAGAAAAAAACACTTAAACAACTATGTTTAGAACTTGACGAAGAATTTGGACCACATAGATACTCTCGAAATGATGTATATGTAACCGAAGAACAAAAGAATGAAATATTAAATGCTGCAAAAAATGCACCTACTAAATTAGGCTCATTTAATGTAATCAAAACAGATACTACCGATGGTTATAAATTTTTTGTACCAAACGGCTGGCTCTTAATAAGAGCTTCTGGTACTGAACCACTAATTAGATTTTATGCTGAATCTAATAGTATTACTAATGTTAAAAAATTACTCGATGCAGGAATGAAATTAAAATAAAATTTAGTGTTAATATCTATTCTCAAAAAGTCTTCTTATTTTATTAAATGAATTGAAGACTTTTTTTATTAAATAATATAATTTAATTTAAGTTAATTCATTACAAAATTATAAAATAATCATTATTTTAGATAGTTCTGTAATTATGCAACAGACTTTATTTATTAACTAATTTATTCAAATATTTAGGAATAACTTATGATACAAGGTTTTAAAATATCAACTCTTTCTTTAATAATATTAATAGGAATATATAATATGGTATTTGCGGTAGATGAATTACCTACAAGAGATAAAATACAAGATAAATATAAGTGGAATTTAGCAGATATTTATCCGACAAATAGCGATTGGGAAAAAGAATACGCTGCTATTGAAAAACAATTACCTGAATTAAGTAAATATTCAGGTAAATTTACTAAAAGTTCTAAAGACTTATTAGAGTTTCTTGACAAAAAATCACATTTGGAAGCAAGATTGACTAAGTTATATATATATGCAGCATTAGCTCAAGATATTGAATTAGATAATTCTCTATATTTATCTAATTACGACAAAGTACAAAAATTAAATAGTAAATTTTCTGCTACAGTTTCATTTTATGGACCTGAATTATTAACCTTATCCGAAAGCAAATTTAAGGAAATGGTGAATGACCCAATTTTAAAATCTTATAAATTTGAGTTAGAATCAACCTTCAGAATGAAGGCACATACCTTAAGCACAGATGAGGAAAATTTAATGGCTCAATATTCAGTTATTAGGTCTATACCAAGTGATGCTTATAACATCCTAAATAACGCCGAATTACCATTTGGAAAGGTAGAATATAATGGTAAAGAAATACAAGTATCTCACGGTAGATATAGAGCTGGAATGTATGATTTAAATAGAGATTATAGAAGAGATGTTTATAAAGCAACTTATCAGCCATACAATATGTTAAAAGGAACGATGGCAGTTCTATATAATGGAAGGCTTAATACCCGAATAATTGATGCTAAAATAAGAAAATATGACAACCCAATACAAGCAGCACTATATCCAGATAATATCTCAGAAAAAGTTTATTATAATATGATAGAAACAGTAAATAAGCATATTAATACATTACATCGTTGGGCAGAAATCAAGAAAAAATACCTTAAATTAGATGAGCTACATCCTTATGATACTTATGTTACACTTTTCCCAAGTGTTCAAAAGACATATACATACGACGAAGCAATAGAGATTGTAAAAAAAGCATTAGCGCCTCTGGGCCAAGATTATATCAATAATATGACAAAAGGCTTTGCAAGTAGATGGATAGATGTATACGAAACTAAGAATAAAAGAAGTGGTGCATATTCGAATTCATCTGGTAGCGGACCTCATCCATTTATATTGTTAAATTGGAATAATACAATGGATGATTTATTTACATTAGCCCATGAAATTGGTCATAATATGCATTCTTTTTATACTGAAAAAAATCAACCTTTCCATTACGCTGATTATTCTACAGTTGTAGCTGAAGTAGCATCTACTGCCAACGAAGCTCTTCTTTTAGACTATTTAATTAAAAATGCTACTACCAAAGAAGAAAAAATGTCTTTGATAGAAAAATTCTTAATTCAAGCACAGACTACATTTTTTAGACAAGCAAGATTTGCGGAATTTGAAATGTTGACACATCAATCAGCTATGAAAGGTGATGTCTTAACTGCTGATAAAATGACTGAACTATTCGCGTCGCTTTATCAAAAATATTGGGGACCTTCAATGGTTACAGATTATGAAGAAGGTCTATCTTGGGCAAGAATCCCTCACTTATTTGAATATAATTTTTATGTATATCAATATGCTACAGGATTTGCTGCTTCTAATGCATTAGCTACTCAAATAATAGAAGAAGGTAAGCCAGCTATTGATAGGTATTTAGGATTTTTATCATCAGGTAGCTCTGATTATCCGATCGAAGTTTTAAAGAAAGCAGGTGTTGATATGAATACACCAGATCCAATTCTGAAAACTATAGATAAGATGAATAAATATATGGACGAATTAGAAAATATGATACAATCAGATAAATAACTTTTTTAATACCATTATGTTACAAAATGGATTTTCATTTGTTTATTAAATAAATGAAAATGCTAAAAATGAAAAATATACTTATAAATAAGAGCGATAAAGAGCTAGTTGAAATAGTAGTGGAGGGGAAAAAACTCGCCTCCACTGCTTTTGAGGCACTTTATGATAGGTATTCTGATAGAGTATATACTTATTGTATCAAAGTGCTATATAATAAAGCATTAGCTCAAGATATTTTTCAAGAAACATTTACAAGATTTTACGAAGAAATAAAAAAGAATAATTTAGAAATCACAAACTTGTCTGCTTATTTGATTAAAATTGCTAGAAACCTTTGCCTAAACGAAAGAAACAAAAAATCATATAATGATATTTCAATTAATGGAATGGATTTTGAATTCAAAGATAATTACAACGATAATAAAGAATTAAACGAAATAATTCAGCTTGGTATAGAGTCTCTTCCGAGTGATTTCAAAGAAGTAATTATTATGAAAGAGTTTATGGATATGAGTTATAAAGAAATAGCTGAAGCAATTGAGGTAGATCTATCTATAGTTAGGATAAGAATTTATAGGGCTAAACAAAAATTAAAAAAAATATTAGACCCTTATCTAAACGATTTCTATTATACTGATAATAAAATAATAGGTTAATTATTATGGATATTTATAATGATATGACACTGTCGGAAAAAATTAGCTGTTTTGTAGATGGAGAGTTATCTACAGACGAAAGCACTAATTTATTCTACGAATTAGCTAATAAGCCTGAATATCAAAACGAATTAAGGCAAATGCTATTAATAAAAAACACCTTCAAAAACACAATGATTAGCGCACCAGTTAATTTGAAATCTAATGTATTAAAAAATACAGTCAATAAAGATTCCTATTATTCTAAATTAGCTAATGCTCTATCATTATTAATTACATATATCCTCTCTAAAGGTTCTTTAACTTATGCTGGTATTGGTATTTTGACTTTAACTGCTATGATCTTAATAAGCGATAGTATTGACAATAATTCACCTAATCAATCTACAAACTCTATGCTACTCAATACTAATATACCAGATATTAGTTCTAAAGAAATACTTACTCAAAATCCAAAACAAGATAATAATATCATCAATACAGATAGCAAAACAAAAGAAAATCAATTAGCACATAGTGCTTATACTACCAATAATCCAAATATTAAACATAGATTTACTGATATCAAGATTGATAATATTTATGCTCAAAAAATCAACGATAATACTAATAATATTAGCGAACAAGTAATTGAAAATATTAATCATTCTGATTTTACTAAAAATAATTATACTAATTTTGATTTTGATAAAAGTGGTGCATCAGAGATTTATTATAATAATTCTAATAATAGATTTCTAAATAAGATATCTCTTTCTTTGAAAAAATTTGATGGTACTTCTTTCCCGAATTTTAATTTACCTAATCAAAATAGTGATATTTTAAACAATTTTAGCCTAGCATTAAACTATAATATTGATTATAATCAAAGTATCGGATTAGTATTAGGTTTTGAGAATTTCTTAATGAATTATAATAAATTAGAAGGTGATATTTTATACAATTATCGCCAAAATTATAATACTCAGTGGTTAGGGTTACAATATAATTATACTTTGGACCAAATAGCAGAAAGTGGGCTAAGGCCTAATTTGAATCTTATAGCAGGTGCCACTAATATTGGCCCAATTTTGAAAATTGGTGCTGGTGTAACTTATCATATAAATGATTATTTTTCATTAACTGCAGGAGTAGAATCTGGTTGGCTATTTTATAGCAACAATGGCAATTTAATCAACGGAGATTTGTATAATACTCAGAAAATAGGCTATAATATTGGATTAAACCTTGGTTTATAATGAAATATTTGAAATTAATATTGCTTTGTGTTTTTATTTATTCTTGCTCCGATCCTACTTCAATAGATGCAGATAGAGAAAAACACATCATAGATGACCCAAGTCAACATCCAGCAAAATTTTTGATAAACCCTACTACAATTGACTTAGGTATGATATTGCTTGGTAGTCAAAGTAATGATTTAATATTTAATATTAAGAATATTACAGAGAGCAATCTAACAATCAATAGTATAAAATTAAAGAATTACCCTATTCTTGCTTCCATTCAATTTGATAGCCCATTCACACTTTCACCATTTGGTAGCAATCAAGACAACAAACAATTAGCTATCAGCATATCTCCAGATAAATATGGATATTTTATTGATACTTTATTAGTAGATAACTATAAAAACCCTATTACTATTGTGAAAGCTAATATCCCTGCACTTATAGCTGATGATATTTATTTTGAAGATACCAAAATATCTGAATTCCAATTAAATAGTTTCAAATTTAGAAATATATCAGATAAAGTAGCTATAATCACTGAATTTGAACTCATAGATAATAATAATGTATTTTTGAACGAACCTGCTGTCAAATTGCCTATTATTATTAATCCTAAATCAGAAAGCGGTAATATCAAAATTACATTCAATCCAAACAATATAGAAGACTATAGCGCTTATATCCAAATTAAAGCCAATTTTGATGGAGCTGACTATCCATATATGTCAACTATCAAAATTAGTGGAAAGGGTGTTAATTAACTAATTATCATAGCTTAGTTAATAAGAAAAAATCCTTATATTTGTAATCACATTACATTCACTTTTATAGTTTAGGTTAATAATGGAATTAAAGAAAATAATCCCTGCCACAAAAACTGAAAATGTTAGATATGCGATTAGAGATATTATATCATTAGCTAATCAAGTAGCGGCTACGGGTAAACAAATGTATTATTTAAATATTGGAGATCCTAATATTTTTGATCATAGCACTCCAAATACAGTATTAGAGCCTACAATTAAAGCACTTAAAGAGAATAAAAATGGATACGCACCTTCTAATGGCATAGCAATAGCATTAGATTCTATTAGAGAAGACGCTGAGAAAAAAGGAATCCATAATATTTTAGATGCATTTGTAACTAATGGTGCAAGCGAAGCTATTGAAATCTGTCTGACTGCACTATTAAATAGAGGTGAAAACTTTTTGATGCCTACACCGGGATATCCATTATACACTGCTGTAGAAAGCAAATTGGAATTAGAGCCAAATCCTTATTACTTATCTGAAGAAAATGGCTGGCAACCTGATATAGAAGATATCAAATCAAAAATAAATAACAAAACTAAAGCAATAGTATTAATTAATCCTAACAACCCAACAGGCTCTATTTGTAAAATTGATACATTAAATCAAATTATTGAATTAGCCTTACAACATAATTTGGTAATTTTTGCTGATGAAATATACGATAAACTAATTTTTGATAATAAACAAATGACATCTATTGCAGCACTCAATCAAGATGTATCTTGTATCACATTCTCAGGATTATCCAAAAATTATCTTGCACCTGGATTTAGAATAGGATGGGGAGTAGTAAGTGGTAGAAAAGAAATACTATCAGACTATATAGAAGCTATCAATAAATTACTGAGATCTAGAGTTAGTTCAAATCATGCCGAACAATATGCTATTGCTCCCGCATTGAGAGGCGATCAATCACATCTGGTAGAATTGAATACTAAACTACAAACAAGGAGAGATATTACAATCAATATTTTAACTAAAATAGATGGTATTTCTCTTGTTAAGCCAGAAGGAGCATTTTATGCTTTCCCTTCAATCAAAGTAAATAATGACTCTCATTTTGTAAGTGAATTGATAAAAGAAACAGGGGTAGTTGTAGTACCAGGGAGTGGCTTTGGGCAAAGGCCAGGTACTAACCATTTTAGAATAGTTACCCTACCACAAGAAGAAATACTTAGGAAAGCATTTGATTTGATAAATGAATACTATAAATTCTATTTGAATAAATTTGAATAATCAAAAAAAATAATCTAATAATAATAAACAGAATTTCTTAATAGAAATTCTGTTTTTGTATATTTATTTCAAAATATATTATAAATTAAATAGTTATAAAACAAATTGTAACGGACACTACCAAGAATTATGTTTTAATATATGGCTTTTATGAAGATATTAGTAACAGGTGGATTAGGATATATTGGCTCACACACAGTAATTGAATTAATTAATAATGGTTTTATACCTATTATCATAGATAATTTATCAAATTCTGAGCTCTTTATGCTTGATAGAATACAAAAGATTACTGGCATCAAGCCTGATTTTTATAAGTTAGATATTAGAAACTACGATAAGTTAAACCAAATAATTAAGAATTATGATAAAATTGATGGAGTAATCCACTTTGCTGCATTCAAATCA
>JBDHXE010000080.1:0-10046 GCA_039810525.1 Chlorobiota bacterium
ATTGAACCAGAATCTTTAATTAAATTAATTTCACTATCATCTAAGTAAATACAATGCGCTAAGATAGTCTTCTCGCCAAGTAACCCAGCTTTGTTATAAATTGAAGTATAATTATTAAATTCTGGAAACCTTTCTTTTATTAATTGTAATTCAATTTGGTTTTCCGATAAATGTGTCTGTATATATAACCCATTGCTCTTAGCGTAATTGGCGGCACTTTTTAATAATTCGAAACTACAATTACCAGCATATCGAGGAGTTACAATATATTCAACGTTATTAGTAGTATTTTTATGGTATTTGTTCATTACTTGTTCGGCAATCAATATATTTTCTCTGGCAGTATATTTAGTTCCATCATAATTTTTAGAGTCGCTCATACTATTTCCAATAAAAGCATTTATGCCAATAGAAATTGCAGCTTCAAATGCGGCCATAGTTGAATTAAGGTGGATACTTGAATATATAAAAGCAGTAGTAGTACCATTTCTAACTAACTCTTCAAAAAATATTTTAGATTTGATATAACTAAATTCAAAATCATTAAATTTTGATTCTAATGGAAATACAAAATGATTCAACCAATCTAATAGCTCTCCACTACCCACACCAATTATATCATATTGAGGGAAATGAGTATGAGTATCTATCATGCCCGGAATAATTAGGTAGTCGCTATAATCTATTAAGTTGAAATAAGTAAGATCTGGATCGAAATTACTGTAATCTCCGCAGTCTAAAATACTTCCATAATTATCTATTAATAAATAACCATCAGGAATATAGTTAATCTCTCCGTTTTCTAATGGATTTAATATTTTGGCTCTATACAAATATAAATTAGGCATAATAATTGCTCTGTATATTTATTAAAAATACTAAATAAAATTAAAATTATGAAATATTTAAGTTATCTTGTGATTGTTTTTTTGTCTTTTGTATTTGTAACTCTTTTAATGAGTTTTATAAATAGGATGAGTTATGATGAACCAATAATATCAACCGTACCAGAATCACAAAAAATAATAACTCAAGAAGTGATACAACTCAATATTTTAAATGGGTGCGGTGAACCAGGATTAGCATCTAAAGCAAAAGACTATTTGCATAATAGAGGTTTTGATATAGTAGAAATAGGAAATTCTACACAACAATTCAACAAAACAACGATAATTGATAGATTAGGTGATAAAGAATCGGTAAGACGATTAGCATACGCACTGGGGGTAGCTGATTCATCAATTGTTGTTGAGATTGATTCTTCTCTTTTTCTTAGAGCAACATTAGTAATAGGTAATGATTATAAATCCTTAAAATCATTTAATTAGTTTGTTTAAAACTTTTATTTTAAAGTTATAGTATAAATAATTACTTTTAAAGTTTATTATTGGATATTATTATTTGATGTATAAGATTAAATTACCTAATTTTGAAGGTCCGTTTGACTTGCTTTTATACTTTATTAAGCGAGATGAATTGAACATATATGATATTCCAATTTCACATATTTCCGAAGAGTTTTTAAATTATCTCAGAATAATGCAATATTTTGATTTAGAACTAGCTGGCGAGTTTATATTGATGGCTGCCAATTTAATGTATATCAAAACTCAAATGCTTCTACCTATTACCAAAGATGATAATGAAGAAGAGATTGAAGACCCGAGAACTAATTTAGTCCAAAGATTATTAGAATACAAAAAATATAAGGAAGCAGCAATAGAATTGAGAGAAATGAGCGAAGATCAAAAGTATGTTCTATATAGAAGGGTATTCGATGGAGATATTGCTATTGTAGAGGAAAATACTAATTATAAAAATGCTACACTTTTTGATCTTATTGGTGCATTAAAAAAAGCAATTGAGCGCAATAATAAAGTTGAAATAAACCACGAAGTTCAAATAATTAATGTAACAGTTGAAGAACGTTCGGCACATATTATGAGTATATTGCATAAGAAGAAAAGAATTAGTTTTTTTGATACAGTAAAAGATGTAAGTAAATTACACATTGTAGTTACTTTCCTTGCAATTCTGGATTTGATTCGCAACAATATGATAATGGTATTTCAAGAAGATAATTTTGATGACTTTTTAATTATAGAACCACAATCTCTGAACTAATATGAATTATTTAGAATTAAATGAAATTGAAAAAAAGCAGGTTATTGAAGCATTGATCTTTTCGGCAGACGAGCCACTGTCTGCATTGCAAATATATAATTTATTGGTAATAAAGTTATCAAATTTTAATAAGGATAATACTCAAAATTCATTACAAAGTGATAACTCTTCCCAATCTGATGAAATCATAAATTCTATTAAAGATAAAATATCTGATATCAATACTGAACTATCCGAATCTAATAGACCTTTTGGAATAATTGAGCATTCTGGAGCATACCAATATGCTATCAGACCTGAATACGGAGAGTTGCTCCAACAAGTTTCGAGGCATAAGATTAAAAAGAGATTATCGCAAGCCGCTCTTGAAGTATTAGCTATAATTGCATATAAACAACCAATATCAAAACCAGAAATCGAACAAATCAGAGGTATTAATTCCAACGAAGTAGTCAACACTTTATTAGAGAAAAATTTTATTGAGATTACTGGGAAAAGTGAAAATATTGGTAGATCTCTTCTATACTCTACCACAGATGAATTTTTAAAAGTATTTGGTATGAATAGTATTTTAGAACTCCCAAAACTTAAAGAATTCGATGAGTTATCAAATTTTGATAATATTAATTCAAATACAATAGATACTAATTCTTTAATAGGTTCTCAAGATGAGTTAGAATCGGAACTTGATTATATCAAAGTAATTAAGACAGAAGATATTATTTACAAAAAATATGATAATACGAAAAATGATTAGTATAATCTAATTTTAACTCGTTGTAAACTATTAAATCAATTTTTTTGATTAAATTTGTATTATGTAAATTTACAAATTTGATTATGAAAAATAACTTGTATTCGGAAATCGAAGTTAATTTAGAAACCGCTATCGAACTAGGTCTTACCGAAAGCGAATATAATGAAATTCTTAAAATAATAGGTAGAACTCCTACATATACTGAATTGGGAGTATATTCTGTTATGTGGAGTGAGCATTGTAGCTATAAAAATTCAATTTTACAATTAAAAACTCTACCAAAAAAAGGTAGTAGATTATTAGTAGAAGCAGGAGAGGAAAACGCTGGATTGGTTGATATTGGTAATGGATACGCTATTTGTTTTAAAATAGAGTCTCACAATCACCCTTCGGCTATAGAACCATTTCAAGGTGCCGCAACTGGTGTTGGTGGCATTTTAAGAGACATTTTTACAATGGGTGCAAGACCTATAGCTGCCCTAAATTCTTTAAGGTTTGGTGAATTGGAGAATGATAGAAACAAATATTTATTGAGAGGTGTAGTAGAAGGTATAGCTCATTATGGCAATTGTTTTGGTGTACCAACAGTTGGTGGTGAGATTTATTTCGATGATTGTTATAATGATAATCCATTAGTTAATGCTATGGCAGTTGGTATTGTTGCTGTGGACAAAACTGCATCTGCTGCAGCTAAAGGAGTAGGTAATCCTGTATTTATCATTGGCTCTAGTACTGGACGAGATGGTATTCATGGAGCATCTCTTTTAGCATCTAGAGAGTTTGACGATAAGACAGATGATATGAGACCCACTGTACAAGTTGGCGACCCTTTCTCTGAAAAACTTTTATTAGAAGCAACATTAGAATTAATTGAAAATGGAACTATTGCTGGTATTCAGGATATGGGTGCAGCTGGTATATCCTGCTCTACTTCGGAAATGAGTGCCAAGACTGGTGTCGGTATGCAAATCAATTTAGATTTAGTTCCTCAGCGAGAGCCTAATATGAGTGCTTATGAGATAATGCTATCGGAATCACAAGAAAGGATGTTGGCAGTAATACATAAAGATATGGTTTTAAAAGCTAAAGAGGTATGTGATAAGTGGGACGTTCCGTTCACTCAAATAGGAAATATAATAGAAGGTGGCATACTTAATATTTATAGAAATGACAATCACGTATGCCAACTAAATGCGAATAGCTTGGTATTAGGTGGTGGCGCACCTCGATATGTACGTGATACTAAAAGACCTAGTTATTTAAGTGAAACTGAAAATTTCAATACTAATGACATAAGCCAGCAAATGCCTACTATTGATGATTTTTGGACTATACTTAAATCACCAACTATAGCTTCGAAACGTTGGATTTATGAACAATATGATTCACAAGTAAGAACGAATACTGTTACTCAAAAAGGCGATGCAGCTGTAATACGAATAAAAGAAATCGATGGTAAGGCAATTGCTGTTACCACAGATTGCAATAGCCGCTATACTTATTTAAATCCATATAATGGTGCAGCAATTGCTGTGAGTGAATCGGCTAGAAATGTTGCTTGTGTAGGTGCGCGACCAGTAGCTATTACTAATTGCTTAAATTTTGGCAATCCTTATGATCCGGAAGTTTATTGGCAATTTTCAGAATCTATTAGAGGTATGGGTGATGCATGCAAAGCATTAGAAACACCCGTTACTGGAGGTAATGTCAGTTTTCACAATGAATCCAAAAAATTTGCTGTATATCCAACTCCTACTATTGGAATGTTAGGTATAATTGACGATGTTAGCAAGATAGTATCATCTGAGTTTAAAAAATCTGGTGATATAATATTTGTTTTGGGAGTTAATCATTATGAAATTGGTGGTTCTGAATATTTAAAACAAACTATTGGTAAGATAATAGGCAAATCTCCTTCAATTGATTTAAAATTTGAAAAATCATTAATTGATTGTATATTAGAGCTAATTGATAATAGAATAATAAATTCTGCTCATGATATAAGTGAAGGTGGGCTAGCTATATGTTTAGCTGAAAAATCAATTTCATCTAATGGTTATGGTTGTGAAATTGAATTAGAAAATATAAATGTAGGGTCTATTTTTAGTGAAAGCCAATCAAGAATAATTATATCAATATCAGATAATAAGATTAATGAAATGCATAATATTATAAATAATTATAATATACCTGCTACAAAAATTGGAATTACTACTAAAGGCAACTTTACAATTAAAGATTATATCACTACATCTTATGATGAATTAAAAGATGCTTACGAAAGTGCTATACCAAACATTATGAATTAAAAATATAGAGAAAATTGATTATGAAGAATATTTATTTCCTAATTCCATTGATACTGCTATTTTCTTGTTCGAAAGATGTAGTAAATGACCCTATTAAAGTATTGACCGAAGCTAATAAAGCAGCTTTGAAAGTGAATTCTGCGAGTTTTATATTAGATTACAAATTCATACAAAATAAAGAAAAATTTGATGCCAAGGTTAAGGTATTTGTTCAGAGAGTTAATAGAGAAGGCTATCCTTATAATATTAGATTGGAATATGATGGTGGTATAATAGCAGTTTATAATGGTGATCAGTACAGATGGTTTGATCCACAATCTAAAAAGGTTACATTTGTGCCAAAAGATAAAACACCAGAATTATTTATTGAAAGAAATTGGGTATCGCAAGCTATTAAAATGGTTGTACAGAATGAAGATAGATCTAAAGAAATAAAAGATATTAAAGATACTATGAAAATTGTTGGAATGGAAAAATATGATAATAATGAGGTTGTAAAGTTGTATAGGACTCAATATTTTAGTGATTATGATTCAAGACTCACTTCTTATGAGTTTTATGATTATTCAAAAAAATTACCTATTAAAGATAGTACTATTCAAATCTCAATGGGTGATACGATCCAATTTATTTATGAAATTCATAATCTTAAATTAAACAATAGTTTAGAAAATTCTCTTTTTGTTTTAGAACCAGATAATCAAGCTGATTTAGTTAATTATAATATTCAGGAAACAAATAAATTAGATAGTGGTATGGCCCCTAATTTTGAACTTTTAGATGGTTCGGGAAAGAAAGTATCCTTAGAATCGCTAAAAGGTAAAGTCTTAGTATTAGATTTTTGGGGTACTTGGTGCAAATGGTGTGTTAAATCTATGCCTCATTTGGAATCATTAAGAAAAGAGTATTCTAATAACAAATCTGTAGAAGTAATAGGAATAAGTTGTCAAGAGCCTCCAAATGCTGATCCTGTTAAATTTATGAGAGATAATAGTATTAACTATCGCACTCTTTTAAAAGGCGATGATGTAGCTAGTAAATTTGGAGTAGATGGATTTCCTACACTCTTTGTAATAAACAAGGAAGGTAAAATAGTGCATACATTAGTTGGGTATCAAGATGATATGCAACAAGTGCTTTCAAATATTATCAAAAATAATTTGTAAAAAAATAAGATAGAAATCAATTTTATACCTCTTTTCATTTAATTAAAAAGAGGTATAAATATTTATATTGATTTACATCTTTTGAGGTGCAGATATCCCAAGAATTGTCAGCCCATTTTTAAGAGTAGTTTGAGTAGCTTTTGCTAAAATTAATCGAGCATTTCTAATTTCATCAACGCTACCAATGATACGGCAATAATGATAAAATTGATGAAAAGCAGCAGCAACTTCTTTTAAATATTCAGTAAGTATTTGAGGTTCATATTTAACACAAGAATTCTCGACAACTTCTGGAAATTCTAAAATTGATTTTATAAGATTAATCTCTTCAATTTCCTTTAAATTATTTAAATCATAAGCTAAATTATCAATCTGTATGTTCTCTGCTTTCGCTTTATCAATTATTGAGCAAATACGTGCAAAAGCGTATTGTAAATAGAATACTGGGTTCTTTTCGCTTTGCTCGCGAGCTAAAGCCAAATCAAATTCTAAATGTGTATTTAGCGATCTCATTATGAAGAAAAATCTGACTACATCTGCTCCTACTTCTTCTACTAAATCATCAAGTGTGTAGCTTTTACCAGTACGTTTAGACATTTTAACTTGTTGTCCATTCTCTGTTAGAGTAATGAATTGATGAATAAGAACTTTAATTTTGCTATTGTCATATCCGAGAGCTTTAATACCTGCCATTACATCTGGTACGGTAGCAATATGATCTGCACCAAAAATATCAATCAAAAGGTCATAGTTTCTATTTAATTTTTCTCTATGGTAGGCAATATCTGGCAATCTGTAAGTAGGTTCACCACTTGATTTTACTATTACTCTATCTTCCTCTAAACCCATTTCGGATAATTTGAGCCATAAAGCACCGTCTTTTTCGTAAGCTAACTCTTTCTTTTTAAATTCAGAGATTACTTCGTTAATTTTCCCATCAGAATATAAAGAATCTTCATTAAAATATACGTCTTGTTCAATTTTTAATTTCTGCAAAGTAGATTTGATAGATTTGAAGCACCATTCTTCTGCAAATTTGCGACAAATTTTTAGATTCTCTTCTGTTTTTTCTATTAAATCATTATTATATTTATCTTTCAACAATTGAGCAATAGTAATAACATATTCACCATGATAGCAATCTTCGGGCATAGGATAATTTTCATCTTTTGTTAATTGAATATATCGCGCATATACTGATTTCCCTAAATTATTCATTTGATTGCCAGCATTATTAAAGTAGTATTCACGAGTAACATTATACCCACACCATTTGAGTAAGCTCGAGATAGTATCGCCAATTACTGCATTTCTCCCATGCCCTAAATGCAATAATCCAGTAGGATTAGCGCTTACATATTCTACATTTACATTCTTACCAGAACCCAAATTAGATCTGCCATAGTCTTCATTTACATTAATGATATCAGCTAATCTATCCTTATAATATTTGGAAGAGAATCTAATATTAATAAATCCGGGATTAGCAACTGATATTTCAGATATGATATCTTTGTCATATTCGATATTTTGAATAATTTCATTTGCAATTGCTAACGGTGATTTTTTAAGTGTTTTAGATAATAAAAAGGCAATATTTGTAGATATATCACCATTTTCAGTATTTTTTGGTTTTTCCAAATTTATATTAATGTTAAGATTTGAATCAATCTTCTCTATACTATGTTTCAATATTTGATATAAATAATTATTTTTCATTTTAATCTACAATACTTTCCTTCAAAAATGGTTTGATGTCTTCAAACTTCATTACTAATGGTTTACCATCGTCAGATAACTTTAAAAATTGAGCTTTGCCCCATAATTTTTCTAATCTATAGTAATTTCTAATTTCTTTTTTCATAATATGAACTACTACATCAAAATAATCAACTAATACCCATTCTTTGTTAGTTTCGCCTTCAATATGTGGCTTTTGAATTTTGAGCGATTTAGTGGTATTGACCATATATTCCAATACAGCAGCTACTTGGATCTCAGTATCGCACGAACATATTACAAAATAATCTGTTGGTGCAAATTCTATATCTTCAAGGTTTAAAATTAAAATATCATTTGCTAATTTATCTTCCGCAAGTTTTGCACAAAGTGTAGCAAGACCTTTGGAAGATCTAGGCTTCCCGTATTTTGACAAAATATTATTTCACCATTAATGTTTATAAATCAAATTAATTACGAAGATTGTTAATTAAAATTTTATATTATCCTGAAATAATAAAAGCAGATTTGCCAATTATTTTGTTTTCATATTGGCAAACTACAAAATACACTCCATTTGGTAAGTTGGGTAAGGCGAGTTTGATATTCTTTTGTTTGTTTGAATTCATTTGTAGAATTAATTTTCCATTAATATCAGCAATATAGAATATCTTAGTATCGTTAGGTAACTCAATATTTATTTCACCTTTAGTTGGATTTGGGTATATTTTTATTTTTTGAATTTGATTATTATCTTGACTAATGATATCTTTTTCAATTAATTCTCCTTTGCTATCCATATCATCAATATCGCATTTAGGTAGATAAGAATATTGAATGATTAGTCTTTTTATTAGGTCATTCAATATTTCTACTTCGTATTTATCTGTAGATGGCTCAATATGCATATCTCCTATTCCACTATGATCTGTAAGAAACGTATATGTACCATTTGTTAAAATTGCGAAGGTTCTCATTAGAAATTCTGCATCTTTCTCTATTCCACTACAAGTAATTGGTATTATTCTAATGCCTTTGGCTGAAGCAATTTTTATAATTTGTTGCAATGAATCTATTATATTTTTTTCATTGTGAGGGGGCGCGTCTAAAATTAAAAAAACAACTTTAGCTACTGATTGCTCACTCCAATTAAAATTGTTAATAACTTGGTATAATCCAACTTCTACTGCTTCTGGGTAGTCTCCCCCACCAGCTGCTTTCGATTCGTTCAAAAATTCTAATGATTGATTCAAATTATCACTCAGATCAGAATGCTTTACTACATACTCATCACCATAATCTCTATAAGTACAAATTCCGATATTAATATTAAGATGTGGGATAGTATCTTTAATAGATTGTATTATATCTTTGAGGTCTGCTTTTAGGTAATCAATCTCATCTTGCATAGATGCTGTAGCGTCTATCAAAAACGCAATATCAACAGAATTTCCTTTATTGCAATTGATATCTAAATTTATAAAATTTAAACCTTGCTTTATTTCTTTTGGCTTATCTATTGTTTTAATATAATTATCTTTGCTTACTTTAATTTTTATATTACTATAATTAGTTTTATCATTGTAGGGATTAAGCCATAATTCTGCTTTGCCAGTATTGTCGGTAATACTTTCCCAAATTATTGTATCATTATTCAACAATTGAACATTAGCACCATATATAGGAAATTTAGAGTTGTTCTGTATAATTACTGAATAGCGATATTTGGGATATAGTTCCCATGTATCAGAATATAATTTGAATTCTTCATCGGTCAGATCGTTCCAAAGATCCCATTTAGCAAAATCATTAATCTCCCCTGCTGTCAGTTTATTTGGATCAATTTTTGAAGTACCACTATTATAATTTTGGTTACTTATATTATTTCGCCTGCGTTTGTAAGTGTAAAGAGGGTCAATAGATGAACTAGTGCTGCCTCCACCCATTAAAGGTTGAGTGCTTGATATTTCT
>JBDHXE010000081.1:0-10016 GCA_039810525.1 Chlorobiota bacterium
TACAAAATTAATAAGAATTTTTTACATAATATATATAATTATTAATAATTAGGTAAAAGTTATGACAAAGACAGTATTTGCTCTTTTTTTAATAGGATTTATTAATTTAAGTTGCTCACAAGATTCTAACAGAGAACTATATACTAATTCCAATGAAAAGTTAGCATACAATCAAGCAAACTTATTAGAGCAAACCAATAATGATATAGCTAATTCCCGCCAAAATGCAATCACAAAAACAATTCAGCAAGCTAGTCCTGCTATTGTCGGGATCAATGTAACCGAGATAAAACAAGTAGTTTACCAAGACCCATTCTTTAATGATCCATTTTTTAGAAGATTTTTTGGGAAAAATTACGGAAGCAGAGTACAAGAATACAAAGTACAAGGCTTAGGTTCGGGATTTATTATCTCGCCAGATGGATATATACTAACCAATCACCACGTAGCTGGCAACGCATCAAAAGTAGTGGTTACCACTACCGATGGCAAGCGATATGATGCTGATATTATAGGATCTGATATGGTGAGTGACGTAGCTTTATTAAAAATAAAAGGCAACAATTTCCCTTATCTTAAGCTCGGTAACTCAGACGATATATTAATAGGCGAATGGGCTATAGCTTTCGGTAATCCTTTTGGATTATTCGACTTGAATTCTAAGCCAACTGTTACAGTTGGAGTTATTTCTAATGTAGGGATCAATTTTTTACACCCAGATGAGCCCCAAAATAGGGTATATAGAAATATGATCCAAACAGATGCCGCTATATCCTCTGGCAATTCTGGAGGTCCTTTGCTAAATGCTTTAGGAGAAGTAATAGGAATGAATACCATAATATATTCTACAGCCAATAGCCAACAAGGCTCTGGCTCAATTGGAATTGGATTTTCTATCCCTATTAATAGAGTCAAAAAAATAGTTGATTTACTCAAATCCAAATCTAATATGGATAGAGATTTCTGGACTGGAATAGATGTAAGAAACATTGACAAAGATATAGCTAATTACTTAGGTATCCAAGAGCGAGATGGAGTAGTAGTATTTGGTTTCCAATCAAATTCTCCCGCAGACAAAGCTGGGATTAAACCGGGCGATATAATAATAGCCATAGATGGACAGCCCGTAAACAAAATAGATGATTTCCAAATATTTATCGGTGATTCTTTTGTAGGCGATACCAAACAATTGACTATTATTAGAGATAATAAGGAAATCAAAAAATCGTTAGTATTAGACAAATACGTAGGCAAAAATCGTGGAAGATAATATTAGTATTTTACAAGCTAATAATTTAGTAAAGAAATATAAAAAAAGAACAGTAGTAAATCAAGTATCTATCGAAGTAAAGCAAGGAGAAGTAGTAGGTTTGCTAGGTCCCAATGGCGCTGGCAAGACTACTACTTTCTATATGATAGTAGGTATGATTAAGCCCAACAATGGCAGTGTATCGCTCAATAACAAACCTATTACCAACAAACCTATGTATAGACGTAGCCGCTGGGGGATTGGATATTTGCCACAAGAACCATCGGTGTTTAGAAAAATGTCTGTAGAGAACAATATAAAGGCAATACTACAATTACAAAAGATGTCGTCTACGCAGCGTAAACAAAGATTAGAAGAACTTTTAGAAAGCTTTAATATTACCCATATACGCAAAAGCAAAGGTTATATGCTATCAGGTGGAGAGCGAAGAAGATGCGAAATAGCGAGAACATTAGCTTCAAACCCCAAATTTATACTACTCGATGAGCCATTTGCAGGAATAGACCCAATCGCTGTAGAAGACATTATGAAAATAGTATATAAACTAAAAAATCAAGGGATAGGAGTATTGATTACCGACCATAATGTTCACGAAACACTATCTATTACAGATAGGGCATATATATTAATAGATGGTAAAATTTTTATTGGTGGTACTGCTGAGCAAATAGTTGCAAATGATGATGTCAAAAAAATGTATCTTGGAGAATCATTCAAATTGGAACGATACGACAATTTATAACTATTACGATACCAAAATACACCCAAATTATTTTAATATATAAAAAGGAATATACCCAAATATTATCACTTATAGTACACCTTTCTTAGACTTATTATACCAACGACCTAAATACATTTTGAAAATAATCGTCTATTAACAAATTTTTTTAAATAAGTGCAAAAGATTAAAACTTTTTTCTCTTTTGCTAATCTAATAATAAATAATTACTTTTGCACTTTGCTTTTAGACGAAATTGAAATATTCAAAATTTATATTAAGGTTTAGAGTATGAATGAAGGTATAATAATTCAGGTAATTGGTCCAGTTGTTGACGTTCAATTTCCTGAAGGTAAAATTCCTCCGATTTTTAACGCATTAAAAATTCCAGTAACTTCGCTTGAAGATAACAAAGAAGGAATGTTAATAGTAGAAGTACAGCAACATCTTGGCGAAGATAGAGTAAGAACTGTGGCGATGGATTCTACTGATGGATTAGTAAGAGGCATGAAAGTATTTGATACAGGTAGCCCTATATCAGTACCAGTTGGGCCTAACATATTAGGTAGAATGCTTAATGTAACAGGTGATGTAATAGACAACAAAGGCGCAATCAAAACTGACCAATATTTGCCTATACACCGCCCAGCCCCAGAATTCAAAGATTTGGCTACTACTAAAGAAATGTTCGAAACAGGTATCAAAGTAATCGACCTTATTCAGCCATTTACAAAAGGTGGTAAAACAGGTCTATTTGGTGGTGCTGGTGTTGGTAAGACCGTTATTATCCAAGAGCTAATTCATAATATAGCCAAACATCACGGTGGATTCTCTGTATTTGCAGGTGTAGGTGAGAGAACTCGCGAAGGTAATGACTTATATTTAGAAATGAGCGAATCTGGAGTTATCGACAAAACTACTCTTGTATTCGGACAAATGAATGAACCACCGGGAGCACGCTCACGAGTTGCGCTTACTGCTCTAACAGTAGCAGAATATTTCAGAGATTTAGAAGGTAGAGACGTATTATTATTCGTAGACAACGTATTCCGATTTATTCAAGCTGGCTCAGAAGTATCTGCTCTTTTAGGTCGTATGCCCTCAGCAGTAGGTTATCAGCCAACATTAGCTACTGAATTGGGAGCCTTGGAAGAAAGAATTGCATCTACCAACAAAGGCTCTATTACATCTGTACAAGCTGTCTATGTGCCTGCAGATGACTTGACCGACCCAGCTCCAGCTAATACATTCTCGCACTTAGATGCTAAAACAGTTTTGTCTCGTCAAATATCTGAGCTTGGTATTTATCCAGCCGTAGATCCATTAGACTCAAGTTCAAGAATTTTGGATCCACTTGTAATTGGAGATGACCACTACAATACTGCTATCAGATGCACAAGAATACTCCAAACTTACAAAGACCTACAAGATATTATCAATATCTTAGGTATGGACGAACTAAGCGACGAAGACAAACTAACTGTACAAAGAGCTAGAAAAATCCAAAGATTCTTCTCTCAACCATTCTCCGTTGCAGAGCAATTTACAGGATACCCGGGCAAATATGTCAAAATTGGCGATACTATTGCAGGTTTCAAAGCTATTATTAATGGCGAATGCGATGAAATCCCAGAAGGTGAATTTGCTTACAAAGGCACAATAGACGAAGTATTCGATTCTTGGAAAAAGAATAGATAATTAATATTCATAAGAATAAAAATTAGTATATTATAATGGCAGAAAAGAAATTAAAAGTAGATATTATTACACCAAATCAGATACTCTATTCAGGGGAAGCTGATTTGGTGAATGTGCCGGGTGTTATGTCTCCATTTGAAATATTATTTAATCACGCACCTATTATCTCGGGGCTGGAAAGTGGAGTTATTAGAATATCTGACACAAATCAAGGAACTAAACATTTTGTTTCAAGTTCAGGATTTATTGAAGTTTTAAATAATAAAGTCTCGATAATGGTAGAAAAAGCCATAGACCAAAGCTCACTCAAAATTGAAGAGCTTAACACAAATATCGAAGTATTAAAAAATAAACTTAGTAAATTAGAAGCCGAAGCTGATATGATAGTTGTAAAGAAAGAAATAGAATTTGAAGAATATTGTAAAAAAATAATTTCAAAATAATCAGGGGGTCTATCCCTATTATATAATTATATGAATAATTCAAAAATTGCATTCGAAGGTATCACTTACGACGATGTGCTATTAGTACCAGCATATTCGGAAGTATTGCCACGAGAAACAAATGTTTCTACTAGATTAACCAAAAATATTTCTCTTAATATTCCTTTGATTTCCGCAGCTATGGATACAGTTACCGATTCTCAAATGGCTATTGCTATTGCACGTGAAGGTGGTATCGGTGTAATCCATAAAAATATGTCTATTATGGCACAAGCCGCAGAAGTAGATAAGGTAAAACGTAGCGAAAGTGGTATGATCAAAAATCCTATCACTCTTACTAAAGACAAAAATGTAAGCGACGCACTAGAATTAATGGCAAAATACCATATCTCTGGTATACCTGTGGTAGATGACGATTTAAAATTAATAGGAATTATTACCAATCGCGACTTACGATTCAAGCCTGACAAAAGTCAGCTTATCTCTGATATAATGACCCGTCAGGATTTAATTACTCTCCCCGAAGGCTCTACTTTAGAAGATGCAGAAGCTGTATTGCAAAACTATAGAATTGAAAAACTGCCCGTTGTAGATTCAAATTTCATACTAAAAGGCTTGATTACTTTCAAAGATATACAAAAAAAGAAAAAATATCCTATATCTTGCAAAGATGATTTAGGTAGATTAAGAGTCTGTGCCGCCGTTGGTATATCGGTAGATACTTTCGAAAGAGTTGCTGCATTGGTAGATGTAGGCGTTGATGCTATATTTGTAGATACAGCTCATGGTCATTCTGCTGGTGTAATCAAAATGATATCTCAAATTAAAACAAAATACCCTAATATAGCCGTAATTGGGGGCAATATAGCTACAGGCGATGCCGCAAAAGCATTAATAGATGCTGGAGCAGATGGTGTAAAAGTTGGTATAGGCCCCGGCTCAATATGCACTACCAGAATAATCGCAGGAGTAGGAGTACCACAATTATCTGCTATAATGAATGTAGTAGAAGAAGCCGCTAAATATGATATACCTGTTATTGCCGATGGTGGTATCAAACAAACTGGAGATATTGCAAAAGCAATCGCTACTGGGGCTGATACAGTTATGATAGGCAATCTATTTGCTGGCCACGAAGAAAGCCCGGGCGAAAGGATAATTTACGAAAGAAGAGCTTATAAGATATACAGAGGAATGGGCTCAGAAAGTGCTATGAAGCATGGCAGTGCCGACAGATACTTCCAAGATGTAGAAGAAGAAATAAGTAAATTTGTACCAGAAGGTATAGAAGGTAGAATACCATTCAAAGGATCTGTAAGCGATACTATATATCAACTTGTTGGTGGGCTTAGAGCTGCTATGGGATATTGCGGTTGCAAAAATATTGACGAAATGAAAACAAAAACACAGTTTAATAGAATTACTAATGCAGGATTGAGAGAATCTCACCCTCATAATGTAAGCATTACTAAAGAATCTCCAAATTATTATGTTTAGGTAAAACAAGAGAGTAAAAGGTTATGGCAAAGAAATCAAAAAATGAGATTATTATTGAAGATACAAATGCTAATTTGGAGCATAATGCCAAATATCCTAAAATTATTGATAGAAGATTACAGCAAATTAGATTTCAGTTAGAAGAGCAAAAAACTGAAAGTATATGTATATTTCATATCCCAAATATTAGATATTTAACTAATTTCTCAGGATTAAATGCCTTAGTATTTATTCACGAAAATGAAATTCATTTTATAACTGACGATAGATACGAAGAGCAAATCAATACAGAGCTATATAAATTGCCCAATCTCCATACTCATATTACAAGAAGTCCTTGGGAATATGTCGCCAAATCGGGTATCCTAAATGGAATTCAGTCTATTGTGTTTGAAGCCGAATATATGCCTTACGCCGAAGCAGTAGAAATTAGAAATATTATTCGACCTGTCAAGTTTAAGCCTGCTACTGATATCGTTACTAGATTTATGCAATCCAAAAGCCCCGAAGAATTAGGATTTATCAAAAAATCTCTTGAAATTTCTAACAAGGTGTATGAATATTTACTTGGATTTATCAAGCCCGGGATGACCGAAATTGATGTGGCTACCGAAATAGCTTATCAAACTAGAAAATTCGGCTCAGAAGGCGACCCTTCAGAAATTATTGTTGTAAGTGGTAACCGTGGCTCCTTAGTGTTTGGTAACCCATCTGATAGAAAACTTAAAAAGAACGACTTGGTAATAGTAGATTTCGGCTCTCGTGTAAATGGATTCGGTAGTGATATTTCTAGAACTATATCATTAGGAAAGGTTTCAAAAGAGCAAAAATTGATGTATCAAACTATTCGTGATGCTCAGAAAATGGCTCTAAAAGAAGTAAGACCCGGAATGAATGGCAAACACTTAGACCATATTGTAAGAAATGTAATCAAAAGCGCTGGCTTTGGAGACCAATTCAAACATACCTCTGGGCATGGTATTGGTATCTCTGCTATCGAAAGTCCTATCATATCTTATTACTTAGAGCAAGAGATAGTACCTGAGGATTCTGTATTAGGAATAGAACCCGGTATTTATCTCACAGACAAATTTGGTATTAGATCCGAAGAAGTATTTTTAGTTAAAAATTATGGTGGTGAGCTAATTTTACCTGCTCCAGATGAATTAGCTGTAATTTAAGGATTAATTAAAATAATGTTAGAATCTGATTCTTTGAATAGGAGAAATGTACTTTTTATTTCTTATTATTACCCACCAATGGGACTAAGTGGTGTACAGAGGACTTTAAAATTTACTAAATATTTACCTGAATACGATTGGTATCCTTATGTATTAACTGTAGAACCTAATAATTACTACGCATACGATGATACATTGCTAAATGAATTAGATGATAAGGTTAAAATTTTTAGAACTAAATCAAAAGAAAACACACGTAAAACAAATACATTCCCTAATTTCTTTAAACAAAATTTTGGAAGATACCTGCTATCTTATATTTATACTCCCGATACCAAAATCAAATGGAAGAAGAAAGCTCTTGAATTAGGCGAGCAGATAATTAAAGAGAACCCTATTGACGTAATATTTGCCACTGCACCACCTTATACAGACTTTTTGGTAGCTTATGAGCTATCACAAAAATTTGATATACCGTTTGTAATTGATTATAGAGATCTTTGGATGGATAATCAATACAACTATTATCCTACACCGTATCATAAGAAAAAGAGTGAACAAATGGAGCACGAAGTGCTTGTGCATGCCAATAGAATAATAGTTACTACTCGATTTGCCAAAGAAACTCTTTTAAAAAGATACAAATTCTTAAATCATTTAGATATATCTATTATTACTCACGGATACGACCACCGAGATTTTGAAAATATTAATATTTCCAATAAACCTAACAACAAATTGGTAATTACACACTCAGGGCTATTTCAAGACGATAGAACTCCTAAGTATTTTTTGAAAGCTATAGCAGAAGCTATTAAATTTAAACCAGAACTAAAAGAAATCATTGAGCTGAGATTCGTTGGTCTGATGAGACCTAATCATACTAAATTAATATCAAAATATAATTTAGAATATATATGCAAATTATATGGGTATGTAACTCACAGCGAATCGATTCGTCTATTATTAGAATCAGATGTATTATGGCTGATGATGAAAGACAACGTAAGATCGCCCGGTAAATTATATGAATATATTGGTGCAGGTAAGCCAATTTTAATTAATTCTCCTATGGGAAGTATGAGACAATTAGCTCTTGATAGTGGTGTAGCTTTTGCTACCGAGCCTAATGACATCAAACAAATTATTGATGCAATAATGAAAATTGCTGATTTGTGGAAAAACAATAACTTACCAAAAGCTAATAAAGATTTTGTGAATTTATTCTCACGTAGAACTCTTACTTCGTCGTTAGCAAAAGAATTAGCTCTTGCTTGCAAAATTTAATAATATATTAGTTTTAATTTCGTAAACTACATTTTATCTTATTTATTTTTTAATTATATGAGAGGATTTTTATGTTAAATAAAATCAAATTTTTTGCTTTAATAGGCTTCGCTTTGGCTATTGTTCTTAATTCGTGCGATACTAATAGCACTAATCCAACAGACAATGAAAAGCAACCAAAACCACAGCCTATTTCTAATTTGCAAGCTACATCAATAGACAATAATACTATCAAATTGATGTATGATCTTTCACCATCAGAAACCAACGCTCTTTTCCAAGATTATCAACTTGTAGTTACCCCCGGCACCTATGCACCAGTTGTAATTACCAAAGGCAATAATTTAGTACAATTGACTAACTTAGATGAAGGTACTATCTATACAATTTCTATAGTTGCTCGCTATACTAATGATTCTGTTAGTACGCCAGTTTCTATTGAATGGTCGCCAGCTACTCGTTTTGAGTTGAACAATAATGATGCACTAATTCGTGTATATGAATCTGCTTCAGATTTGGGTAGTGGTCTTCGTTTGTTCTCACCTGCACCAGACAATGCTCCACGTACTTACACAGTAGCTAATGGCGCCAATTGGGATTTAGGCTTATATACTAAAGATAGTAAATTAGTATTTGGGTCAGCTACCAAAATAGATTATAAATATCCTACTATGCCAGCACCTACTCAAATGTTAGATGAAGTATTTAACACTAATTCTTTAAACGAATTATTCGATTCTAATGCGATGAATGCAGGCGCTCGCGATAGCAAATATGCTGAAACTACATTCGATTTGACTTCACCTACATATACTAACAACTTAGTTTTCTATGTTCGTAAATACGAACCCGGTAACACAAGATATAATTATGCTAAAGTATTAGTTAAGAAAAACCCTAATGGAGCTGGATATTTGCAAGGTAGCTCACCTAATAGATATATCGAAATGCAAATATCTTATCAAAAAACACCAGACGTGCCTTTTGCAAAAGTTGGTAGCAACAATAACTCTAAATAATAAGTAAGGAGAATAAAATTATGACTAAATCTCTTGGTGTATTAGTACTGATTGCTGTAATGTTTGCAGTTGTATCAAGTTCTGATATGTATGCTCAAGCAAAAAAAGCCCCTAAACCAATCAAAGGGCAAGTAGTTAGTTTCAATGATGTTGTATTTGGTGGTAAAGGTAATATCACCAAAGACCAAGCTAAAGAATTAGCAGAAAAAGGAAATCCAATTGTATTCAAATCAGGTAAAACTATATATTTTGTATATAATGAAGATGGCTCTTTTGCTGGCAAGAAATTAGCTAGCTATGCTAATAACGAAACAGTTGGTATAGTAGGCAAAACTAAAAAAGTTAATGGTATTAATATTATCATTGCTAGTATAATCGAATCAATGTAAAATATTAGTAGGTATTCAAAATGCTTAAATATTTAATTCTAATTTTATTATCACTATCCATTATATTGGTATCATGCGATAATAAAAATCCGGAGGAGACAAAAAAAGAGCAGGCGAGCAATCAAGAAGCTACTGATAACTTTGAATCCTTAGTAGAACAACATAATGATCAGTCTAATTCTACTGTATCTAGCGATAGTACCAATCAAGCTAGTAATACAAATAATTCTGATACATTAAAAACAGAGCCAGAATCTATTAATAATTCTAAACCCATTGATTATTCTAAAAAGCCACTCGAAGGTGAAATAATTGCTATTAGCGACCTCGGAACAGGTAATTATAGAAAAATGACTAAGGATTTAGCTAAGCAATTAGTAAATAATGGCGAAATTCTTGCTGTGAAATCTATTGATAAAGTATATTTTGTTTATAACGCCGATGGCTCTTTAGCATCTAAAAAATTAGCGAGTTTTGCTAATAACAGCAAAGTAATGATGACTGGAAAGTC
>JBDHXE010000082.1:0-9973 GCA_039810525.1 Chlorobiota bacterium
CAAAGTCATCTTCTAATTGTCCTTGGTATTTACGACTACCTGACTTTTTATGTGTATTTTGCTTGCATTTTTTGCTGTTGGATTGTTTGGTATCTCGTCTTGTGATAAATTTGAAAATCCAGTTGGCGATGATAGTAATGGACAGATAGACTCAACTATTTTTAATATTACACAATACAATACAAGTGAATTTGAAATGAGCGATGCTAATTTGGACGACAATATTGAGTTTGCTCCTATTTTGGAAAAGGGCAAATCTACTATGGATGACACAAAAGGTGATAAATCAAAAGATGGACACAACGATAAACTAAAGCGAATAGTAACACCTTTCGATTTTATTTTCAGAAAAATGAATTTAGACTCTACACAATTGGTAGCTATTAAAGGCTTTTTTAAAGAAAATAGAGATTGTGTAGATAGCTGGTTGTCTAAATTGCGTGATTCGCAGATGCAAATTTTAGAAAGTGCAAACGAACAGATTAAAGCAATTAGAGATTCTTACAAAGCTGGTGATATTACAAGAAAAGATGCTTTTGATGCAATTATGAAGATAAACAAAGAAACAAGAAAAGCTCTACTAAACAATCCTGTAAACAAAGAAGTGCAAGACGGATTGAAAGATTGTAACGACGAGCTAATTGCAAAAATTAAATCTATTCTAACTGCCGATCAATTAGCAATATTTGAAAAATGGTTCTCCCGAATTAGATAGATTATTATATAATTACTTTATCAATTTAGGTATAATCCGATATTTTAAAATATCGGATTTTTTTTATTAACCACATTTCATTATTTTGGTAGTCTTTTTTATAATTATATAACGATTGTTTAGTATTTGTCGGCTAAAGATAAAATCAAAAGTGCAGCTGTAATAGGCTTATTCTGGAATTTGATCGAAAATAGTGGGACTTTTCTACTTAATTTTTTGATTGGATTAGTATTGATACGTATCATAGATGCTCAATATTTCGGTATAGTGGGTATAATGTCATTCTATATGATGCTTGGCAATATGCTGGTGTCTTTTAGTATATCTAATTATTTAATTCAAAAGCCACAAATTAGGAATGAAGATTTTTCAAGTTCTCTCTGGATTAATCTATTTTTGTCAATATTTGCATATCTTCTTATCTTGATATTTTCGGAGGATATTGCCTCATATTTCAACAACAACTCAATATCCTTTTTTATTAAGATTTATAGTTTGAATATTATATTAAGTGGTCTATCTGTGGTGCAAATAGCTGATTTGAGTAGGAAGATGAATTTCAAACTATTGACAAAAATCAATTTGGTAGGATTGTTGGTTTCTGGAATTGGAGCTATCATTTTATCTGTTATGAATTATGGTTTATGGGCATTGGTAATATTCCAGCTACTTAACACTTTTGTTGTATTTGTGCTATTATGGTTAGTTAATAGATGGGAATATGGCTTTGTGTTGTCTTTGGAAGCAGTACGAAATATATTAAGATTCTCATTTTCTATACATTTAGTTAATTCTATAAACACTCTTTATACAGAAATATATAGTCTAATTATTGGTAAATTATTTAATGCTAATCAATTAGCATATTATTTGCGTGGCAAACATACTGCCGAAGTAATGCCGCAACAATTTTCTAATAGTTTGCTCAAGGTATTGTTGCCAGTAATGAGCAATTTGCAATTTGATAAATATGGTTTGATAAAAACATATCATAAAGTATTGATGCTAACAGGATTAATAAACATTCCAGTTCTAGCATTTTTAGCAGCTAATGGCCATACAATTTTTATTTTATTATACACTGAGAAGTGGCTTAGTGCTGTGATATTTTACCAATTATTCTGTGTAGAAGGCATGCTTATGCCACTGCACATAATTGGTGCAAATATGTTGATAGCAAAGGGTAAAACTAAACAGTTTATGTATGTAGAATTAAGCAAAAGATTGCTCCAAACTATTGTGATAATTGCAACAATATCATCAATAGAATTGATGGTTATTGGGCTAATAGTGCTCTCAATAATTTATACTTTAATAGCTTTCTATATTATAAAATTCGAATTAAAATATAATATTTTGGATCAGGTGAAGCAAATTTTGCCATATATTATGATTTCTTTATTTATATTTTTGATTAATTATTTGAATAATTATATATTAGATAGTTTTGATAATTATTTATTGTTGAGTATTAATATAATCATAAGTATATCCTTTTATTTAGGTATTTTGTTAGCTTTTAAAATGGAATCGTATCAGTATATCAAAAATATTATTATTTCTAAATGGTATAGGCTTTAATGCTATTTTGTTTTGTGATAGAGATAGAACATTGATATTTCGGCACTTAGTAATATTATTAAAGCAGAATAGTAAATCCATATTGCTAATGATATTATAATAGCATAAGTACCATAGAACTTGCCATAGTTAGATAATGAAGTAATATAGTATGCGAAAATATGTCTCGATATTTCTATACCTACAACACTTATTATAGTAGATATGAATCTAATTTTACGATTTACTTTTTGATTTGGGACAAATCTAAATATTAAATAGAAAATCACAAATGAAGTAATAACAGATATAACCAATAATGCTGAGCTCGAATAATATGTTCTAATAATAGATGGCAAAGCATCTCCAAAATAATCTATTAATAATGAGATAATTGGTAATCCATATGAATATATCAATATCAATAATGAAAAGAGTATAGTAAGCAGTATGTCTTTTAATCTATATAGGATAAATATTCGTGTATCTTTCAGCTCAAATACTGTATTCAATCCAACTCTAATTGAACTAATCAATGCTGATGACAGCCATAGCAAACCTATTATACCAATTAATCCAAATAATGCTGAATGCTCAGTAATATTTTGAACTTCGTTCAATATAGTATTAAGTAAACTATAATTGTTGTCGGTAGGTGGCAGAAAATTCAAAAATATATCTTGAATTACCGATCTGGTAGTCTCTATATCTATATTACTACTTAATACAAAAATAGCTACCAACAGCATCGGAATAGCATACATCATTATAGTAAAAGCTATACCTGATGCTAACATAAAGGTATGATGATTATCCAAAATATCAATGAATTGATTAATATTACCCCAATATTCTTTAATTTTATTTGTGAGTTTTATTCGTTTATTTAATATCATAAATTATTCATATTGTTTTGTATTTTTGTATCATATTTTTCAAATATAAGATAAAATGTATAGAATAAGTATTATATTTTTATTAATCTTATTAGTATCTTGTGCCAATATTCAACCGCCTTCTGGTGGACCGGAGGACAAAGAGCCACCCCAGATTACTGACTATCAGCCTACTAATAACTCTACTAATTATAAAGGTCCCGTAATTATTGGGTTTGATAAATATATGGATAGAAGCAAGGTAATAGAAAATATTAGTATAGTACCAGATTTGAAATTTGAAGTAGATTGGCATGGTAAGGATTTAGTTCTCAATTTTGTTGAAGGGTTAAAAGATAACACAACATATTCAATTAATCTGGGAACTGATTATTCTGATAATCATGGCAACAAACCCACTAATTCATTCTCTATTGTTTTTTCGAGTGGAAATAATTTAGATTCTGGAGTAATAAAGGGTAAACTATATTCATCAAAACCGCAAGGTAAATTTATATTCTGCTATTCTAATTCTATTCATAATTTTGATACCTTAGATTATAGTAGAACTAAACCTGATTATAAAATTCAAGTTGGTAGTAGCGGTGATTTTATTATTCCTGCTCTCAAAGACGGTATTTATCGTATTATTGCAGTAGATGATATTTTAAAAAATAGTTTAATTGATAAAAATGATGCTGTTGGGATGGCTACTGAAGACTTTATAGTCAAAGACGCTAAATCGCATTTTGCAAGTATTAAAGATGTAATTTTAATTGACAAGACAGCTCCCGAGATATCGAATATTTTTGCTAAATATAGTGATAAGATAAGTATTAAATTTACTAAAATGATGAATGACACTTCGATTAATTTATCAAGTTTTACCTTGTCTGATAGCTTAGACAATATAGTCTCTAATTCTATTAAAGTAGCAAAGGTAATGGAGCAACAAAACGTTTACGAATTTTTATTGGATCATCAAATTGATAATAAGAGTCTGCTTACTATTAAATTTGATAAGGATCGATTGCCTACTGATACTGCTGGGAATTATCTAGATATTACCAAACCGTTCAAATTTATGATGATGGGCTCAAAGGATACTACTTCTATTTATTTATTATCTAAACCTTTTGCTGATAGTGCCTCTGGTATTTTGACCAATCAGGTTTATCCTTTTTATTTTAGTAGTTTTATCAACAAAGATATAGCACAAATAGATTATAAATTAATACAATCGACTAATAATAAAGAAATACCCGCAGAAATAATCAAATCGAATGGGAATAGTATTATAATAAAACCTAATGAGCAATTATTAGAAAATACTGGATATAAGTTGTTTGTTAATTTCAAAAATATTGCAAATATCTCATCTAACAAATCATTGGATACTAATATAGTAATGAATTTTACTACTGTGGACAAACGCAATACTGGCGATATTTCGGGTAAATTTGTAAGAGCAAGGTTTGAATGTGAGAGTAATACATATTTGATTTTGAGCTCTAAGAATGCTCATTATAAGATTAAATTAGAAGAAGATGGGTCATTTTCTGCAAAGTGTATTGATGAGGGAGAATATAATATAGAGTTGTTCTGCGACATGAATGGGAATTCCATATATGATTATGGAAGTATTAAGCCATTTAATTTTGCAGAGAAGTTTTATATTCACAATCAAACTATCAAAGTAAAATCGCGTTGGACTATTGATAATATTATGATAACGGAGAAAAATAATGACTTTGAGTAATTTCAGAGTAAAATACAATAAATATTCGCAAATAATAATGTTTACTACTGGGTTGGTAATACTATTTACTTTGACAACGCTAGTAGGATTTAGATTGTCCGAGCAATGGATTCAGATATTAACTTCTATAATTAACATAATGCTATATTTATTTATTATTAATGAGCTAATCAAGCTGTTGATAGCAGATAATTATATTAAACATATTAAAGAAAGATGGTTCGAATTTATTTTCATTGTGTTATTATTATTTCAATTAATTTTTCCAGCAAGTTCTCATATTGTTTTTGAAACTATACTTCCAAATATCAATCCAGCAAAAATCACATTGATATATATCGTTATTCTTGAAATAATGATGCTCTTTTTGTTGTTTTTGAAGATAATTCGAGTTACACACAAATTATCCTCAATTAAAATACATTCGAGTGGATTATTAGCTCTTAGTTTTTTGGTAATTATTTTATTGGGTTCATTGCTGCTATCACTACCACGCTCATATCACGAAGGAGCAAAGTATTCATATATCGATGCATTGTTTACTTCTACTAGTGCAGTATGCGTAACTGGATTAATTTCAGTAGATACTCAAACAACTTTTACTACGATTGGGAAAATATTTATAATTATTTTGATACAAGTTGGTGGACTTGGTATAATGACACTTACCACTTTTTTTGCATTATATTTAACAGGTGGCGTATCTTTGAGAGCAAGAACACTAGTAAAGGACTTAATAAGTGAGGATAGTATAGGCGAGATTCAATCTCTTATCAAATCTATTTTGTTATATACTTTTGTAATAGAATCTATTGGGGCTATATTACTCTATATCTCAATAGTAGATAATATTTTTGTATATGAGCCTGTCAAATTTTATCAATCAATTTTTCATTCAGTATCTGCTTTTTGTAATGCAGGATTTTCAGTATTTTCTGATAATCTGATGGACGAAAGTATAAGGCATAATTATTACCATAATTCAATTATTATGGTTCTGATAGTATTAGGTGGGCTTGGTTTTATGGTTCATGCTAATTTGTATGAATATTTTAAAATGAAGCGAATGAATAAAGCTTTTAGGTTAAAAGTTCACACCAAATTGGTAGTGATAACTACACTCTCACTGATATTTATAGGAACTGTATTAATATATATATTTGGCTCTTTTCAATATTTTAAGCAATATAGCTTTGGCGAACAGGTCTTTCATGCAATGTTTTGGTCGGTTACAGCAAGGACAGCAGGTTTTAGTGCTATGCCTATGGATTCTCTCAATCAAGCAAGTACATTGATAATGATAATTCTAATGTGGATAGGAGCTTCTCCGGGTTCTACTGGAGGTGGGGTAAAAACTACTACTTTAGCTGTTGTTTGTATTGCATTATTTAAATATGTGATTGGTGGGGAACGTGCTGAGGTATTCAAAAGAGAAATTTCGCCTGATAGTATTAGAAGAGCATTTTTGGTAATTTTTGCCTCATTTTTGGTTCTGGCTATTGCATCAATTTTGTTGTTATGGATAGAGCCAGACAAGAATGCGTTAGATTTGATATTTGAATTAACCTCTGCGCTCAGCACAGTAGGATTGAGTAAAAATCTAACTTTTTATTTTGGTAATGGAGCTAAATTGCTTTTAATTACTATTATGTTTATAGGTAGAATAGGTGTATTATCATTTTTGATGTCTTTTCATAAGCCTATTTATGAACCGTTTTATAAATACCCTCAAGAAAATATTTTAGTAGGATAGTATAATGAAAAATAATAAATTTTGTGTAATTGGTTTGGGTTATTTTGGCTTTAATTTAGCGCTTTACCTCACGGAAAGAGGTGCAGAGGTTATCGCAATAGACAACAAAGAAGAGAGAATTGAGCTTTTGAAAGATAGAGTTGCAGTGCCTGTGAAAGCGGACGCTACTGATATTAAAGCTCTTAAGAAACTCGGTATAGCTGATATGGATGCAGCAATAGTAGCAATAGGTGAAGGGTTTGAGGCATCTATCAATACTTTGTATAATTTACAAGAAATTGGAGTTAAGAAAATATTTACTCGTGTAATATCTCCTATGCACGAAAAATTAGTAAAATTAATGAATGTAGAAGAGATTTTGTTACCTGAGGCAGAGGCAGCAAAACATCTTGCAAATAGACTAATTATACCCGGATTAATTGATTTTATAGAATTGGATACTCATTTCGGAATTTTTGAAACTGCAGCACCTGCTGACTTTATAGGGCAAACTTTAACTCAAGTGGATCTTAGAAAAAATTATAACCTCAACCTTGTTACTATAAAAAGCGAGGTAAAAAAAGGTTTTTTTGAGCAGCATCAATATGGCAATATTGTCGGTATTCCAAGTCCAGACTATATTTTTAATGATAAAGATATATTAGTTTTGTTTGGATTGAATGAAGATATTGAAAAATTTCTTATAGGGAAGAAGAAAAATTAAAAAACAATTGATATATATAGTCATAGTTGGTTTATTTTATTATATTTCGTATTCATTCGAAATTAGTATAGAGAAATGGAATGCGCCTATGTCTATTAATCATCTTAACTCTATAGCTGATGATTATGCACCTATATACAATAGTTACGATAGTTTATTATATTTTTCGTCTTCGCGATTAGGCAGTACATATTTTTATACTTCGAAATATAATGGAAAAGTATTCGAACAAAGCGTTTTATCAAAATCTGCAATTAATCTCACAGCCAAACACCAGAATTATATTAGTTTTTTATCTCCTACTTTAGCATATTTTACTTCTTTTAGGAGCACTAATAATTATCCTACTCTTAGTATATATAAATCTTATTTTGTAAAAAATAATTGGTCGTTAGGTATAATTGACGATACACTGAATATAGGACAGTCTAATTGTCAAATCACGTTTTCGCCTGATAGACAAACTGCAATTTTTGTATCTAATAAAGGCAATAATAATAGCGAAGATACTGATCTATGGATGATCCACAAATCTAATGATGGTGACTGGACTACTCCAATTAAATTAAATGAGATTAATACTACTTCGCGAGAGATTACTCCATTTTTGAAATCTTCTGATTCATTATATTTTGCTTCTGATGGATTTGGTGGCCCAGGTGGTTTCGATCTATATTTATCTATTAGAGTAGATGGTATATGGCAGCGCCCTACCCCATTATTCGATTTAAATACAGAATTTAATGAGAGTGATATTTGTTTTTTACCTGATAATTCAATGATATTTGCTTCTGATAGACCGGGAGGTGCTGGCGGATTGGATCTATATCATACTTTTATTACCCATAATAACGAAGATATAAAAACTACTCAAAAACCTGAGTTATCTATCTTGACGCAGTCAAGTTTAATTCAAGCAGAGAAAATAGTAAATACATCAGTGCTTCCTTTCCCAACTATTTTTCCCGAAGCAGCTATAGAGTATAATAAAAATAATAAATTCTATGAATATATTTACCAATCTATTGTAATTTTAGCTCATAGATTAAAAGACAACCCTGCTGCAATTATCCAAATTAGTTCTTCTAAATTTAACTCATTTTTTGAGAATATTTTTACTGCTAATAATATTGGAGCGGATAGGTATCAATTTTCGTCAGAAAGCAATAAGTATATTTCAATTAAATCGAACATTCAGTCTATTTTAGAATATATCGTAATAGAGAAGGCTAATGTAAATCTTAAGCCACCAGCTATTGATATCAAAATCAACAACAATAATTCTACTAAATTGAAAGACTTTCAGGTATATTTAGACATTAATAAAGATATTTCTAATATTGATATTCATTCTGATTCTTTACCATTAAGATTCATCTATGATATAGAACCATTCGCTAATAAAATATATAATTCTGACTCAATATCAATATTAATGAAATACTCTTATTCTTCGTATGATGATAGTATATGCAAAGTTTTAAATATAGTGAAGTCGGAGACTAAAAGCTCTATTAAAAGCATTAATAATAATAAATATATAGATTTTGATATCTATTTGCCTAATGAAATAGATATTAATAGTTTCTTATCAAATAATGCGAAATTACTTGATCTAATAAAGCAGGAAACTGATGTTTGTGCTAAAATCATTGTACTCTATTATTGCAAAGAGAGCAAAATCAAAGCAGATAGATTAATAGCCAATATAATTAAGGGGAAAAAAAATATTGAATTTAATCTATCTCCTTTAGCAGATTTCGTATTAGAAGATGAGCCACAAAGTTTTTTAAAATTAAGAATAGAAAAGTTCTAAATTTAATCTAATTGATAATTTTATTGAAAAGTAATTTTAATAATTGAAAAATCATCATCTAATGTAGTTTTTCCCGATAATTCTTGAGTATAAGTGAATAATTTGTCTAATTCACTATTATCAAGGGCAATGTTATTTTCTAAAAAAACTTCCATCTCATCTAAAGTCCAATATTTTCCATCAGGTTTATCAATTTCATATACCCCATCAGAAAAGATATATAAATTAGAATTAGGTGCTATGGTAGTACTGACGCTTGTAAAAGGGAAATCCGTCAGCCCACCAATAATAAAATTTTCATTTGTTAATTTTTCAAATTTATTATTATTTACTACAATAGCAGGTGGATGCCCAGCGCTAATATATTTAATTTCTCTCGTGGTTTTATTAAATACGCCATACCACAATGTAAAATACAAATTATTATGGTCGGCCATTTGAAATGCTTTGTTTAGTGCTATTGCAACGCTTTCGGGATTTGTAAAATCAGCTCCCGACAAAGTTTGCCCTCTCAACATTGTGATAGCAGAAACAGACAATAATGCTGAGCCTACACCATGGCCACAAACGTCGAGTAAATAAAAAGAAAAATGATTATCATCAATCCAATGGTATCCAAACGCATCTCCACCGAGCTGTTCGGAAGGAATAAATCTCCAGTCTGTCTTAATATCATCTTTGTTCAATTTCTCAGGAAGAAGTGATATTACATATTCTGCAGCTTTATTCAATTCGGACGCTAAGGCTTTTTGGCTTTTATCTAATGATTGATAGGCTTCATTTCTCTGTAAA
>JBDHXE010000083.1:0-9933 GCA_039810525.1 Chlorobiota bacterium
AAGTCAGATTTCTATGTTTTATTTACTATTTCTTTATTAAGAAATAGTAATATATTGGAATAAACATTGAAAAGGAAGATATCACGTAAGTCTATGATGGCAAGCGGCTTGCAAGAACAAGTCGTCCTACACTTCCGAAGTGTAGGACGACTGTGAAGAAGTGTAGGACATCTAGAGAAAAATTCAAATTGAAAATGCTAGCATAATTATTTTATTATTTAGTGCAGAGCAAGCTCCGCCCCTACAATAGACAATATAATTAAATTCGCTTAATCTGTAATTCTAAAAATAAAATAATCGAAATATCATTTCTTCCTCCCTCTCCTTTGGAGAGGGCTGGGGTGAGGTACAAATAACAAATCGTCCTACCCTTTTGGAAGTGTAGGACGACTGGGAAGAAGTGTAGGACATCTGAAAATTAAATTAAATTCTTGTTTTTAACTTATGAGACAGCCTCTTCTTTTTGCTAATAGTTATTTAACAATTACCACTGGGATATTATTTAATTCACCATCAACTGAAACAGATAAATAATAAACACCAGCTGAGTATTTAGCTCCATTCAATTGTAACGAATAAGACCCATTATTAGCAACTCCATTAAATAGCTCGCCAACTAAATTACCTTGTGCATCCACCATATTAATTGTTAATCTAACAGGTGCATCATTGTTTATTTCGTATTTGATATTTGAGACAGAATTTACTGGATTAGGAGCTACATTCAAATAGAATTTGCTGCCAATTTCGCCTACATGCATATCTACATCGCCTTCACCAGCAAGAGAAATACTCATATCTGGATTGTTAGCAGCGTTAGTTTTGATACGCAATTGAGCAGTATAGTTATTCTTTGCAGTAGGAGCAAATATTACTTCTACAGTAGCAGATTTGCCTGCGTCAATAGTTTTAGTATCTTTGCCAGCACCAAGAGAGAATACAAACAGAGTATCACCAGTGATAGAAAGGTTAGAAATATTCAATGGTTGATCGCCAGAATTGGTAATAGTAACTACTTTCGTAGAAGAATTACCTTTCAATACTTTACCAAAAGTAAGAGAAGTAGCCGATGTAGTAATTTTTGGACCTACATTAGCAGGTTGGCTCATAAACCAATCGATAGTTTTATTGTATAGAGTCATCAAATTATTAATATCAAACCCAGCAGATGGAGCAGAAATAAATACTAATTTGCCTTTGGCAGAATTTTCGAATCTAATACCTACAATATTAGCTTGATTACCATCAGAGTATAGAAATGGTATAGCCTTTGAGCCTGATTCTAATTTTAAAATATCAGTCATAACTCCAAAATATTGAACAGCTTGAGCATACTGATGAGAATTACATACGAAATTCATACCATCGCTAATAGGATCGCCAGTTACACCAGCTACTTGATAAGAAACTATACCAGTAATATTGCCTTGTGAATTAGTTTGTACTCTTAGAACTGAATTAGCAAGTGAAACACCCAAATCTTGCTTAAAGAAATTCTGTCCATTAATTAGGCTTGAATTACCAAAAGTAAATTGAGCTTCGCTTTCTGCAAATATAAGAACATCTTTGCCTGCATCTAAGGCCTTTTTGATATTATCACGTATAGCCACTGATTGTGTATAATTATTACCTAAAAGCCCTTGAGGACTTTGAATACCTAAGTAATCTAAGTTGTAAACAGTAACTTCAAAATTATTTGCTGGATAAGCAGACATAGCCTCCATATCTAATATGCCAAGGAAATTATTCATATTTTTGTATTGAGGTGAATTAGAAATTACTGTACCTAAGTAATTATCAAATCTACCCATACCCAAATAAGTAACTATCTTAGTTCCTTTGTGCATTGCAAATACAGTACCCGTAACATAACTTGCCAATTCATTTTCGGGCAAATTGATAGGATAAGCATCTATATTTACTGAACCAAGAGCTAGAGTATTACCTGCTGTTATGGATACCTCTACATTAGTACTAGCGCCTGCGGCTAATGTAACCTCATTTTTATCAATACTTGCAGACCAATCATTAGGAGCATTAAGTGTTGATGCCAAACCGATTGTAATTTCTTTAAGATTAGGATTAGTAACTACAACTGTTCTCTTTATAGTTTCACCAGCGTTAATAAAACCATGCTTTTGATCTGAATTTACAGTTACTGTAACAGGGATTTGCTTTAAGTTTTCAACTCCATCTAAATTAGGCATTTCAGAAGAACCAGCTTGGATTACTTCTTTAGTAGCATCATCTTGTAAGTAAGCTACTACATATAAAAATTGTGAGTAAAATGATGGATGTGGTGTATATGTAAATGAATAGTCGTTAGAAGCGTTATCGCTCAAACTTACTGATTGGCCATCAACATTAGGTAAGTAATCTCTAACTATATAATAGAATGTTTTTTCACCATTAGTGCCAGCTTTGTCGTAATAATGATAGCCTTCTACAATAGCAGTTCTTAATTTTTTGTTAGAAAAAGCTTGTGTAGTAGCTACATTCACATTAATCTTCATTGTATTACCATTCCATACTATTGTAGGAGTAATAGTAATAGGAGATGTGCCACCAACATATTTGTCTAATTCGGCTTGCATACCAGTGGCATCGCCCGGAGCTCCTTCATACCAATTAGATGTAGTCGCATGAACTTTACCATTAGTACGAGCATTAGGTACACCATCAATACCATAGTATTGCACTCTTTTATCGTACATTTGAGGGTTTAATGAATACATTACATCCGCACCAGGCCAGCTAGTTCGGTGAACTATTGGTATAATGTTTTTCATACTCTTCATATTATTAACTAAGAATGTATGGAAACCGGGATTTTGCTGTGCACAAGGTCCACACGAAGCATTAGTAAATTCTTCCACAAGTACCCATCGCTTAGCAGCAAAAGTATCAGTGAATGTTACCGAAGCTGCCACTGCTATCAGAAGCATAAATAAGGATATTTTTTTCATAATAGAAATACTCCAAAATTAAAATTATTATATATAAACACTTATAATTTACAAAAGTTACAAGATTATATACTTTTTATAAATATACGTAAACTCATAATCTAAATTAACATTTTTTATTTAAATATCATAACAATTATTAAAAAAAATTTTAGTTCACGTTAAGTTCGATACCTGCTATTATTGTTCTACCGTTCAATCCAAATTGAGTAACAGCCGTATTGTATGGGAATCTTCCATAATCTCTCATTATTTCTATATTCTCATCAGGATAAATATCAAACAAATTCTGTATATTTAATTTAAGAGTAAACCCATTGAAAACTCGATATTTTGCTAAGAAGTTACTTATCCATTTGCCACTAAATGTTTGGTCTAAAGCTGGGTCTTCTAATTTATGAATTACTTCGCCATATCTAATAAAAGATAAATCTACATTAAGCATATCATAAGTATAATTCAATGACGCCATAAATTTATTATTTGGCTGTCCATTTTCTAATCTGGCAATTTCTTCTCTATTAAAGATAGAGCTTGAATATAGCGAATCAGGCAATGTATTAGATGTTTTGATACCACCAAATAATTTAGTTTCGGATATATTTGCAGCTAATGTTAAATTCAAATTGCCATACTCAGCAAGATTAAATTTATGATTAAGAACAATGTCGATACCTGTAGTTTTAGTATTAATAGCATTGGTAAAGAATTGGAATGCATCTACACCGGGCAAATCTTTGATAAGATCAGCTACAAATGGATCGAATTTGCTAAAATAGCCTGATAATACTATTCTATCAAATATTTCGATATGATAGGCATCTACTGTAAGTGTTGTATTTTCTGTTGGATTAGATGTGAAGCCAACAGAGTAGTTGTTGGAGCGTTCGGCTGTCAATTCTGGGAATCCAAGAGCTTTTACAATTGGGTTGTCGTTAGTTAAAGTAGCTATTTCTACTGGGAAAAATCCAGAGCCGAAGTTCATAAATTGTGTGTTGTTTTTGTTATAGAATCTCTGCTGTAATGAAGGCATTCTATAGCCCGTACCAATTGAAAACCTCAAATTGAAGTAATCTTCATAAAATTTGTATATAGAAGCAATTTTGCCAACAAGGGCAGAATTGTTGCCATCGTAGTTTTCGAATCTACTACCTAAATTTAAAAACCATTTTTTTGTAATATTACCTTCTAAATCGACATACCCAGCAATAGAAACAGCTGATTTGTCTATTACATTATCTGGTGAGAAACCCGGGAATACTTGTGAGCCGGGCTCATAATTAGGGTCTGGGCCTGCATAAGAAGAAGTTTCGCCTTTGCTTTGTGAATATTGTTCATAGCGTATCTCTGTACCAAAGTTTAAGAAGTTTTTACTAATTCCTGTAAGTTGTTCTAAATTTTTAGAAAAATCTAAATTGAATGTATTTTGTAAGTAAGAAAGCGATCCAGCATTGAAATTAGTAGGAGTCGAATCTCCATAAGCACGGTTTAAAGAGTTTTCCACTAAAAATTCAAAACTATTAGAGCCAATAGAATTGCTGATATCTATAAGCCATGTATCTGATACATATTTGGAACCAACTGCTAATGAATAGTCAGAGATTTTGGAACGTAGGTATGGTAAAAATCCGTTTGGATAGATATCCGTATTGTTTCTGATGTCATTTGGTAGTCGGTAGTAACCCGGAGCTTTGCTATCGCGGTAGTTTAATCCACCAAAAGCATATAATTTGAAATTATTAGAAAGAGGTAATTCCGAATTGAACATACTACCAAGATTTATCATATCAGAATTTCCAATTTTAAGGTTGAAATCTGATCGTTTTAAGCCTTTTTCATTTAGAATTTGATTGTCGATATTATAATTTTCATCATACGACAATCCATCTTGTGATGGAGTTCTAAAAACAAGACCATTGTAATCTCCATTTCTATTGGTAGGCTCTCTTCTTTGCCCTTGCAAACTTAGATTGAAGAAGCCATTTTTGGGTAGTTTGAACCCATAGTTTAGTCCAGCATCATAAAAAAAACCGTCCCCTTGCGAAGTAACGCCCGAAATAGCATTCACAGATAGATCTTCAGTATCTTGTTTGAGAATGATATTGATTACTCCAGCTATAGCATCGCTACCATATTGTGTGGCTGCGCCATCCCGTAGCACTTCTATTCTATCAATAGAGCTTAATGGAATTGCGTTAAAATCTACGCCTACGCTCCCTTTGCCTACCACTGGAGTAACAGTAACAAGTGAAGAGCGGTGTCTTCTCTTACCATTTATTAATACTAATACTTGGTCTGGACCTAAGTTTCTCAAAGTAGCGGGATCGCTATGATCGTTGCCATCGGAAAAAGTCTGACGTTGGCTCGAAAATGAAGGTATAATAAAGTTGATTAATTGGGTTAGTTCAGTAGCCCCACTTTGTGCTATTTCTTGTCTATTGATAACATCAATAGGTACTGCACTATTAGTAATAGTACGCAAACTATTAGATTTGGAACCCATTACAGTAACTTCCGAACTTGTATAATTACGAAGTTCATCAGTCTTATCTTTATTATTTTGTTGAGAAAATAGATATGTATTAGAAAAGGCTAAGAGCGGTAAAATTAAAAAAATTAAAAACTTAAACATATTAATCCTAAAATGTTATTGAAAAAATGAATAATATTTAACTAATTTGAATATTATTTTACTTAATTATTGTAATTTACGTAAATAAAATTGGAGCTTCTACGATTTATTATTAATTGAGAGAGGTGAGATTTCGGTTATAATTATCTGGAATATAATTGTTTAAAAGATGACATAGACTATGGTATAGACCAATACCAAAAAGACGAGTCTTCTAAAAGAGTTTTGGTGTTGAACCAAAGTTATGAGCCTCTTAGTATATGCTCTGCACGTAAAGCAATATTACTACTCTATCTGCACAAAGCCGAGATGATTAGCAAGATAGACAATACCTTTTATCGCTCTATATCGCTTTTATTGCCCCTACCGAGTATAATCAAATTAAATAAGTATATCAAAGTGCCTTATCATATAATAGAATTATCTAAGAAGAATGTAATGAAGAGAGATAATTATCAATGTCAATACTGCGGTAGCAGATCTATAGAATTGACCATAGACCATATTATACCCAAATCACGTGGTGGTGATGATAGTTGGGACAATTTGACAACTGCATGTATAAAGTGCAATAATAAAAAGGGAAACAGAACACCAGAGGAGGCAGCAATGAAGTTGCTCAATACTCCCAAAAAGCCAAATCACATATTAATCCTGAGACGTACTGTTTATAATATAGATGATACATGGAAGCCATTTTTATTTATGGATTAAATTTTTCAATTTGATTAAGAATTTTACGTCATTGCTATTTTATATATACTTAATGAATTATGAATAATAATAATGATGTTGAAAAAGTTAAGCAGTTATCTGATAAAATAGTAAAAGTAAAAAATGAAATCTCTAAGGTAATAGTAGGTCAGAGAAATACAATAGATGAATTAATAATAGCTCTTTTTGCTAAGGGGCATGTGCTGTTGATAGGTGTGCCGGGCTTGGCAAAAACTCTTTTGATAAGGACTCTATCGAGAGCTATGGATCTTAATTTTAGTAGAATACAATTTACACCTGACTTGATGCCAGGCGATATTAGTGGCTCTGAATTAATAGAAGATGATATGAGTTCTGGTAAGAAGAATTTTAGATTTGTAAAGGGACCTATATTTTCAAATATAGTTTTGGCAGATGAAATTAATAGAACTCCTCCTAAGACCCAAGCTGCACTTCTCGAAGCTATGGAAGAGCATTCTGTAACTGCTGCTGGTAATACTTATCAGCTCGATAAACCTTTCTTTGTATTAGCTACTCAAAACCCAATAGAGCAAGAAGGAACGTACCCTCTGCCCGAAGCTCAATTAGATAGATTTATGATGAATATATGGTTAGATTATCCTAACAATAATGATGAGGTAGAAATTGTAAGGGCTACTACATCATTATTGGCACCTAATATAGATAAAGTCATAAATGCTCAAGAAATAATTGAATTTCAAGATTTGGTAAGAAGAGTACCTGTAACTGATAATGTAATTGAATTTGCTGTGAAATTGGTAAGGAATACTAGACCTATAAGCACTGAGTATGATTTTATAAAGAAATATATTAGCTATGGTGCTGGTCCTCGTGCATCGCAGTATTTGATATTGGGAGCTAAATCGAGAGCCGCTATAAATGGACATTATTCTCCAAGTATAGATGACGTAAAGCAAGTGGCTCTATCTGTGCTAAGGCATAGGATAGTTACTAATTTTAGTGCTGAGGCAGAAGGTATAAGTACTGGTGATGTAATTAAGATGTTGATTGATAAGTTGTAGTATTATATATACTAATAACTGATGATTAATACATAAGACTTGCTAATTTGCAATAGCTTAATTTTTAATTACTATAGTAATAATAATATTATAATAATTATTAATTAATAGATAAATATTGATAATTTTGTCTTAAATCAAATCACATAATCTAGGAAATAGTGAAAAAATCTAATATCTTTGTCTTTTCTATATTAAGCGGACTCTTACTTGGTCTATCTTTTCCGCCTTTACCTTTTAATTTGCTAGCATTTGTGGGGCTGGTCCCTATATTATTTATATTTCTACAAGATGATATTAAGCATAAGTATTTGTATTTGTATATAGCCTTTTTCTTGTATCACTGTATTGCTAACTGGTGGATAGGTAGCTGGCAGTCTGATACCGATCCTTATCTGACCGCTTCGGCAATAGCACTAGCAATTATTCATCCATTCTATTTTTTTATACCCTTTGTAGCTTTGAGGCGGACTATAACAAGAAGTAATGCTAAGACTGCTCTTAGTTTGTTCCCAGCATTTTGGGTATCTTTTGAGTGGCTTCATAGCTTGGGCGAGGCTTCGTATCCTTGGCTTACTTTGGGCAATACTCAGATACAAAATAGTTATTGGGTGCAATTTGTAGATATAACGGGAGTATGGGGAGCTTCTTTTTTTGTAGTATTGTTTAATGTATTAATACTCAAATCTATAGATATATATGTTAAAACCGATAGAAAAGATTTTATATTTAAGAATAAATTAAATATAGCTCTGATGTTGCTAATAATAGTAGTACCCGTGATTTATTCTAATATTAGTATTAATTTATGGAAGACTCGATATATTAACTATAAAAAAGAAAATATGGTAAGCGTGGGGATAGTGCAGCCAGCAATTAATCCTTGGAGGAAATGGGATACTTCGCCGGAGAAGCAGATAGCTCATCAACTATCAATGCAGGATTCTTTGTTAAAAATCACTAGTGACATTGATATGATGTTGTGGAGTGAGACCTCTATTCCTATTAAAATAAATTATGAAGATAAATATGATTATTCGTATTTACAAAGTTGGGTAGATAGTAATAAAGTATCTATTTTAAGTGGTTTTGCAGAAGTACAATTTTTTACCAAGAATAAACCTGCTCCATTGACTGCACGATATATCGGTACAGATTCGAGTATAAGATATGAGGCATACAATGCGGCAATGATAGTAAACCCTGATTCTAAGAGTAATTCGAGATATAGGAAAATGAAACTTACTCCATTTGCAGAGCGTTTGCCATATTCCGAAGAGCTGTTGTTTATGCGTAGTTGGTTCGAATGGGGTGTTGGTATCTCAGCGTGGGGTATTGGTAGGAAGCAGACCCTTTTGGAATTGGATAATAACAAAAAAGCTAAGATAGGACCAATAATATGTATCGAATCTATATACCCTGAGTTTGTATCTGATTTTGCAAAATTAGGTGCTAATATTTTTGTGATAATTACTAATGACGCTTGGTATGATCATACTCCCGGGCCAAAACAGCATTATCTAATAGCTGCTATGAGAGCTATGGAAAATAGAAGGTTTATAGTAAGATGTGCTAATACTGGTATATCTGGATTGATTTCGTCTTGGGGAGAATCGCTATCTGAATTGCCGCAATATCGATCAGCAGCAATGGTAGTTAGAGCCCCTAAGATAGATGAATTGACTATATATACGAGGTATGGTGCTTGGCTGCCTAAGGTATTGACTCTTATTTCATTGATTTTTCTAATCTATATCTATTTTATATATAAGAAAAAGTAATATAGGAATTGCAGTTCCAATAATAAAAATTATAGTAAGGTCTAAATTATATTAAAATGTTTTAACAAAAAATAATGAAATTATACTTTTTATTAAGCATCTAAGCAAAACTTTCTTTTTTTATTAATATGTTTTGACTAGTTTTGTAACTAAACTTGGTAATAAGTTATATAAAGTTTTTTAAATAGATAAGGTTATGTTTATAAGTATAGCAGTATTTATTTATATCGATACCAATAAAATGGTAACTAAATTAAAAATCTAATAATGAATATTAATTAATAATAGATAATTTTAAGTGATAGGAATATTTTTTTAGTAGCTAAAAAAATATTATTTTGGTGAAAAATAATGGTGATAAAATGCTAACACAATCAGTTCAAGATTATTTGAAAACTATTTATAAGCTTCAAGATGTAGAAGATGTAGTATCTACTACAAGTATTGCAAAGGAAATGAATATAAGTGGAGCATCGGTAACGGGAATGTTAAAGAAATTAGCGAGTTTGAATCTGGCAGATTATAACTCATATAGAGGGGTAAGGCTTACAGACGAGGGTGTAAAGGAAGCTTTGTTTATACTAAGAAATCACCGTTTATTAGAGTTGTATCTTAAAGAATCTCTTGGATTTTCTTTGGCAAAGGTTCATGATGAGGCTTGTAGATTGGAGCATTACGTGTCGGATGAGTTTATAGAGAAAATAGACACCATACTTGGTTACCCTCAGTATAGCCCACTTGGCAATCCAATACCAAGCAAAGATGGTGTATTGCCCGATCATACTGCTATATCTTTG